>JBGAMJ010000159.1:0-13142 GCA_044223035.1 Piscinibacter sp. | reverse complement strand
CCGGGCGCCGGACCGCGGACGGTGCCGATCGGCCCGATTATCCCGGAGCGGGCGGCCGGGCGCGGCGGCGGGCTCGCCTTCGAATGCGGATGTCGGCGGGTCCGCCGGGTTGCGGCCGGGTCGCACACCGCACTTACGGCTCGCGACGTTTGGCTACGCCTGGGAACAGGATGGCGGCGACAGACACGGCAGCATCGGCGGACTTTTCGCACCGCAGCATCGCAGCACCCATGAAGTACCCCCTGCCCCTCCTCACCCTGTCACCGCTGGCCCCACGTTCGAATCCGTCCCGCCCCGCGCGTCCCGCACCGGGCGCCTTCGCCCTCGCCGCGCTGGCGGCCGTCTGCCTCGTCGCCTGCGGCGGGGGCGGCGCCGACCCGGCCACCGCGGCCACGCCGGCCACTGCACCGGCCGACGGCAGCAGCGCCCCCGACGCGGCCGCCTCGGCGCTGCCCGTGGCCGTCTACGGCGATCTGCGCAAGGCCAGCCTGGGCATCGGTGCCAAGCTGAACGGCACGATCCCGTTCCCGGCCACCAATGCGTGGAACACCAGCATCGCCGGCGCCGCGCGCGACCCGAACTCCGACGCGCTGATCGCCAGCATCGGCAACACCGTCGGCCTGCGCAACGACTTCGGCTCGGGCACCTGGAACGGCAGCCCGATCGGCATCCCCTACGTCGTCGTCGCCGGCACGCAGGCCAAGGTGGCGGTGCAGTTCACCGACTACGGCGACGAGAGCGACCCCGGCCCCTACCCGGTGCCGAAGACCGCACCGATCGAGGGCGGCCCGGCCAGCACCGGCGACCGCCACGTGATCGTGATCGACCGCGACAACAACCGCCTGTACGAGATGGGCAACGCCTACCCGCAGGCCAACGGCAGCTGGAAGGCGAGCGGCGGCGCGGTGTTCCACCTCGACAGCAACACCGTGCGCCCGGGCGGCCAGCCGGGCTGGACCAGCGCCGACGCCGCCGGGCTGCCGATCTTCCCCGGCCTGGTGCGCTACGAGGAAGCGGCACTCGGCCCCGGCGGCATCCGCCACGCGCTGCGCTTCACGGTGTCGCGCACGCGGCGCGCCTACGTGCCGCCGGCCACGCACTGGGCGTCCAGCAACACCAGCGCCAACCTGCCGCCGATGGGCATGCGGGTGCGGTTGAAGGCGAGCTACGTGATCCCGGCGACCTTCAGCCTCGAGACCCGCGCACTGCTGACCGCGATGAAGACCTACGGCATGATCGTGGCCGACAACGGCAGCAACTGGTACATCAGCGGCGCGCCGGACGAGCGCTGGAACAACAGCCGGCTGATCAGCGAGCTGGGCTCGGTCAAGGGCAGCAACTTCGAGGTCGTGAAGATGACGGGGCTGGTCAAGCCCTGAACCGATGGCGCGAACCGCCGATCGTTGACGCGCGGGTTGTTCGCACGCATCGCTCCCGCCATTTCCGGGGTTAACCCTGAACCCCTGGGATAGAATGCGCGCCAGCAGCGTTGCTTCCAGTCACCACGCTGCGGCCATTCTGGTTCCGTGCACCGCCCTCCCGGGCCAACGCACCACCTCCGAATCCTCTGCCTGCGACTGGCGCCCCAATGCGGCGACAGGCCGACCCCCTGGTCCCCACATGAAGTTCACCGACCTCGGCCTGGCCGAGCCGCTCCTGCGTGCCGTGCACGAACAAGGCTACGAAATCCCGACGCCGATCCAGGCGCAGGCCATCCCGGCCGTGCTGTCCGGCGGAGACCTGCTGGCCGGAGCGCAGACCGGCACCGGCAAGACCGCCGGCTTCACGCTGCCGATGCTGCAGCGCCTGATGGACAAGCCCGCGGTGCGCGACGCGCGCGGCCGCCTGCCGATCCGCGCGTTGATCCTCACGCCCACGCGCGAACTCGCCGCGCAGGTGGAAGAGAGCGTGCGCACCTACGGCAAGCACACCCGCCTCACGTCGATGGTGATGTTCGGCGGCGTCGGCATGCAGCCGCAGATCGACAAGCTCAAGCGCGGCGTCGACATCCTCGTCGCCACGCCCGGCCGCCTGCTCGACCACCACCAGCAGCGCACGCTCGACCTGAGCCACGTCGAGATCTTCGTGCTCGACGAAGCCGACCGCATGCTCGACATGGGCTTCATCCACGACATCAAGAAGGTGCTGGCGATCGTGCCGGCGCAGAAGCAGAGCCTGCTGTTCAGCGCCACCTTCAGCGACGAGATCAAGGCGCTCGCCGACCGGCTGCTGAACAAGCCGGCGTTGATCGAGGTGGCCCGCCGCAACCAGACCGCCGACACCATCGCACAGAAGGTGCACCCGGTCGGCCGCGAGCTGAAGAAGGACCTGCTGACGCACCTGATCAAGACCAACGACTGGCACCAGGTGCTGGTGTTCACGCGCATGAAGCACGGCGCGAACCGGCTGGTCGAGCACCTGCTGAAGCAGGGCATCAGCGCGATGGCGATCCACGGCAACAAGAGCCAGAGCGCGCGCACCAAGGCGCTGGCCGATTTCAAGTCCGGCGATCTGCAGGTGCTGGTGGCCACCGACATCGCCGCGCGCGGCATCGACATCGACCAGCTGCCGCACGTCGTCAACTACGAGATGCCGAACGTGCCGGAAGACTACGTGCACCGCATCGGCCGCACCGGCCGCGCCGGCGCGCAGGGCGAGGCGGTGTCGCTGGTCTGCCTGGACGAGGAGATCTTCCTGCGCGACATCGAGAAGCTGATCAAGCGCGAGATCCCGAAGGAAGTGGTGCCCGGCTTCGCGCCGCCCGCCAACGAGCGCGCCGAGCCGATCGTGCTCGGCCGCATGACGATCGGCGTCGGCGCCAGCCGCGGTGGCGCGCGCCACCACGCGGCGCCGCGCGACGGTGGTCGCGAAGGCGGGCGAGATGGCGGCCGCCACGGCGGCACGCCGCCGGCCCCGCGGCACGACGGTCGTTCCGCCCCGCCCGCACGCAGCCACGGCACGCCGGCACGCTCGCACGAGGCGCACGGCGCCGGCGCGGCGCGGCCGAACGGCCCGCGCCCGAGCGGCAGCACCGCCGGCGCGAAGCCGGCCGGTCCGCGCCCTGCGCTGCCGCCGAAGCGCTGATCGCGCTCAGCGCGGCCGGCCGAAAACGTCCGCGCCGGCCGTGTTGTTCTCCCGCGGTCTTCTCCGGCCGTGTGTGCCGGCCGCGCGCCGGTCGTTGCTCCCCGCTTGCAACTCGAAGCGACTGGACACATCCACACCGCCCGTGCAGGGCTAGTCTCGGCGCCATGAACCTTCTGTGGCGAACCCGCTGGGACGGGCCGGACATCGTCGTGCTGCGCGACGACCTCGAGATCGACCGGTTCGCCGCCTCGGCGATCGAGCGCATCGTGTTCGTCTACCGCGGCGCCGGCCACACGCCCGGCGACCTGCTGCGCGCGATCGTCGCGACGCCCGACCGGCTGCGCCTGCTCGCGCCGGAGACGGGCTTCGCCGGCCGCGTGCTGTTCGAGCGCGTCGACGAATGGGCGCGTCGGCGCTGCGTCTACTGGGTGGCACGCAGCGCGGCGCCGCTGCCGCTGCGCGTGCGCCGCGGCAACGGCTGGCTCGGCCTGTCGCCGCCGTGGATCCGCACCGCACGCAGCGACATCGACCTCGACGCCTGGCCACTGAAGGGGGCCGCAGACCTGGGACGAACGCAAGTGGCGCCGCATCCATGACGCTCGCCCGTTCGCGGGTGTCGAAGCGCCGCAGGTGGCGCGCGAAGCCTGGCGACGGCGCTACGCGAAACCGGGCGCGCCGGCCGATCTGCGATCCGCGCGCCCAAGAAAAAACCCGGCCGAGGCCGGCTTTTTCTGCAGGAAGCTGTCGCGACTCAGGCGGCCGGCTTGGCTTCGGCCTTCGGGGCGGCCTTCTTGGCCTTGTGATGCTTCTTGACGTGCTTCTTCATGGGCTTCGCGTCGGCCTTGTTTTCCTTGGCGGCGGGCACCGCCGAAGCCGGGGCGGCGGCCTGGGCGAAGGCGCCCAGCGAGAAGACGGAGGCGACGAGGGCGGCGATGAGTTTGTTCATGAGGATCTCCAGAGGGCCTTGAGGATGAGAGCGGGTCGCTCGGCCAGCACAACGCGGCCCGGCGCGCCGCGGTTGACGCCGACCGGCAACTCCCGCGCTCATTCGAAGCGCGACTCCCGCAGCCACTTGGTGGCGACCCACTTCTCGCCCTCGACCACCGGCGCGCCGCCGTGCAGCGAGCGCGTCATCGGGTGCGGCCGGTCGTAGCTGAAGAACACCGCGTTGCCCTTGAGCGGGCAGACCTCGAGCGCGACGTCCGGGAAGGTCGTCGCGCCGCCGCGCAGCGGCGTGTTCAGGTACATCACCAGCGAGCCGACGCGCTGCCCGCCACGGCGCAGGATCGACGGCGTGCCGGGCTGCGCCGGGTCGAAGTAGTCGTAGTGCGGCTTGTACTCGGCACCCGGCCGGTAGCGCAGGATCTGCAGGCCCTCGCCGTTCTCGATCGGCCAGCGCAGCAATGCGGCAATGCGTTCCTCGATGCGCGAGCACATCGGATTTTCCTGCCGGTTGAAGAACATGCCTTCACTGGTGCGCGCTGCGTTGACCTCGCTCGCGCCGGTCGTCGTCTGCACGGTTTCGGAACGTGCGAGCCGGGCCCGCGCCAGTTCGACCATCTCGTCGCATTCGTCGTGCGACAGCAGGCCGCCGAAGACGATCACCCGCGGGTCGTGCATCTGCATCAGCACCTGCACCTCGCGCCCGCCGACGCGCACGATGCTCTGGCCCTCGCCGATCGCCGGCTCGGGCACGCGCAGTGGCGGCGGCAGGCCGTTGCCCGCCTCGGCGACGTGCTCGGTGAGCATCCCCTCCAGCGCGGCGACCGCGATGTCCTCGTCCCAGCCGCTGTCGCACATGGCCTTGAGCACCGCGTCGGGGCTGCAGCCGGCTTGCGCCTGCTCGATGATCCATTGCCTCAGTTCGGGCGTGATCTGTTGTGCACTCATGCCCGGAATTTTGCCAAATCACGGTATGGCGACAGCGCGGGAAAGCGCCCGAAAAACCCGCTGACCGAACGCATCGAGCGCCCGGGGCGCCGCCGGCCCGGACCGCCCCGCGCGACCGCTGTTCAGCCCTGGACGCGGCGCCGGAACACCAGCCGCGACGCCTCCGACGCGGCCTCGTCGAAGCGGTAGCCGGCGGCATCGAAGCCGCGCAATGCGTCCGGGTGGCGGATTCGCCCGAGGATCGCGTGGCGGGCCATCATCCCGCGCGCGCGTTTGGCGAAGAAGCCGACGATCTTGTAGCGGCCGTCGCTCCAGTCCTCGAACACGCAGTCGATCACGCGCGCCTTGAGCACGCGCCGCTGGGCGGCGCGGAAATACTCCTGCGACGCCAGGTTGACGAGCACCGGCGTCTCGTCCGTCGCCATCCGGGCGTTCAGGTGCTCGGCCAGCGCATCGCCCCAGTAGTCGTACAGCGTGCGGCCGTGCGCGCCGGCCAGCGAAGTGCCCATCTCCAGCCGGTAGGGCTGCAGCCGATCGAGCGGGCGCAGCACGCCGTACAGGCCGGACAGGATCGCGACATGCCGCTGGGCCCAGCGCAGGTCGTCCTCGGCGAGGCTCCAGGCGTCGAGGCCGGCGTAGACGTCACCGTCGAACGCGAACACCGCCGGGCGGCTGTTGCGCGCGGTGAAGCGGGTCGACCAGGCGGCATAGCGCTCCGCATTGAGCTGCGCGAGGGCCGGCGACAGGTCCATCAGCTCGGCGATCTGCGCCGCCGAGCGGGTGCGCAACTGGCCGATCAGCTCGGCCGCGCGCGGCACGAAGGGCGCGTGGCGCCGCGGCGGCCCACTCGGAAGCGGCGACACTTCATCCAGGCTCTTGGCCGGTGACAGGACGTACAGCATCGGACGATTATCGCGGCGGCGTGCGCCGCCGCCCGAGCGGTACCGCTCCGCCCCGATCGCCGGCTGGCCGCAAACTTGCTGAACGGGACCCCACGATGACCCCACCGAACCTGATCGAGACCCGCCCGCCCGACGGCCCACGCAGCGTCGGCACCGTGAACGGCCAGCCGGCGGCGGCGCTGACGCTGCCCGGCGCCGGCCGCATCGTGGTTGCCGAGCACGGCGGCCACCTGCTGTCCTGGCAGACCATCGACGGCGTCGAGCGCCTGTACATGAGCCCGCGCGCGGTGTTCGACGGCGCCGCGCCGATCCGCGGCGGCGTGCCGGTGTGCTTCCCGCAGTTCAGCCTGCGCGGGCCGCTGCCACGCCACGGCTTCGCGCGCCAGCGGCCATGGAGCGTCGACGCCGCGGCCCGAACGAGCCTGCTGCTGCGCCAGAGCGACGACGACGAGACCCGCGGAATCTGGCCGCACGCCTACGTCGCCACGCTGGAGATCACGCCGCAGCCGGGCGCGCTGCGGCTGCAGTTCTCGGTGCACAACCCGGGGCCGGAGGCGTTCGAGTTCACGATGGCGCTGCACACCTACCTGCGTGTGGACGCGATCGAGCGCGTGCGCGTGCTCGGGCTCGCCGGCTGCCGCTACGACGACAGCGCGGACGGGGGACGCTCGAAGCGCCAGGCCGAGACCGCGCTGGTGATCGACGGCGAGGTCGACCGCATCTACGTCGACGCACCCTCGCGGCTGCGGCTGGAGCAGCCGTCGGGCGCGGTGACGATCGACCAGGGCGGCGGCTTCAACGACACCGTGGTCTGGAATCCGGGCGCCGCGCGCGTCGCGACGATCGCCGACATGCCGCCCGACGGCCACCGCGAGATGCTGTGCATCGAGGCCGCGCGCATCCACACGCCGGCACGCGTCGGCCCCGGCGAGCGCTGGACGGGCTGTCAGCGGATCATCGCCGGGCCGGGGCTGGGGCAGGAGCAGTAGCCCCGGCGACACGGGTGGGGCGGGCCGCGGGCGATGCGCCCGGGGCGGGCCGGTCGGCCGGCACGGCGGTATCGCCAATCCCGCGCCGACCCAGCGCCGATCCGCCGGCCGGGCGGCGCGGCGGCGTGCACCGTGCTTGCCCAATTCGGGGCTAGGCTGCGCGGCGTGACATCCGCCCGCTCTGCGTCCACCGCGCCACCTGCCGAATCCGCCGCTGCCGATCCCGCTCCGGCCGCCGCGCCGGCGGCGGGATCGGCACCGCGGCGCCGCCGCTGGCGCTGGCCCGCCCGGTTCGACTCGCTGCGCATCAAGCTCTTCGTCGCGATCGCCGGCGCCAACGCGGTGCTCGCGCTGGCGGCCTTCGGCGTCTTCAGCTGGAGCTTCGACCAGGGCTTCGTCGATTACCTCAACCGCGCCGACGAGGCCCGGCTGCAGCCGCTGATCGCCCGGCTCGCCGAGGCGCACCGGCAGTCCGGCGGCTGGGACTGGCTGGAGCCCGACCCGCGGCGGCGCTGGGCCGAACTGGTGCGCGAAACGCTCGGCCTGCCGCGTGTCGGGACGCGCCGGGCGGACGATGCCGCGTCCGGACCGGTGGCCGAACTTCGCGATACCCGCAACAGCCGCGACTTGCGTGACGGGCGTGACACGCCGGACGCCCGCGACCTGCGCGACACGCCACCCGGCCCGCCCTCCCCACCCCCGCCGCCCGATCCGCTGCTGACCATCGACCCGCGCCTGATGCTGTTCGATGCCGCCGGCCGGCTGCGCGCGGGCCGCCCGGAGATGGCGCGCAACGCGGTGCGCCGGCCGATCCTCGACGACGCCGGCCGCGTGATCGGCGAGCTCGGCTACGTGCCGCGGCTGCAGGCCGTCGAGTCGCTGGAGAAGCTGTTCGCGCAGCAGCAGACCTGGAAGTTCGCGGCGATCGCCGGCGGCATGCTGCTCGCCGGGCTGCTGATCGGCGCCGCGGTGGCGCAGTGGCTGTCGGGGCGCATCCGCCGCCTGTCGGCCGGCGCGGACGCGCTGATCGACGGCCGCTACGAAACCCGCATCGCCGGCCCCGGCCACGACGAGCTGGACCGCCTGGCGCGCGACTTCGACCAGCTCGCCGCCACGCTGCAAGCGGCGCAGGCGGCGCGCCGGCAGTGGATCGCCGACATCGCGCACGAGCTGCGCACGCCGCTGGCGGTGCTGCGCGCCGAGATCGAGGCGCTGCAGGACGGCGTGCGCCCGCTCGGCCCCGCCGGGCTGGGCTCGCTGGCGCAGGAGGTGGCGCAGCTCACCCGGCTGGTCGAGGACTTGCGGCTGCTGTCGCTGTCGGACCTGGGCGCGCTGACCTACCGCAAGGAGCCGGTCGACCTGGGCGAGGCGATCGACGACGCGCTGGCGGCGCGCGCACGCGAGCTCGCGGCGCGCGGCTTCGACACGCACGTCGAGCTGCCGCCGGACATCCGCGTGCTGGCCGACCCGGACCGGCTCGGACAGGTGTTCGGCAACCTGCTGGAGAACACGCTGCGCTACACGACCAGCGAACCCGGGCGACCGGGCCGGCTGGAGGTGCGGCTGGACGTCCGGCGCGGGCCGCGCCGGCCCGCGGGCGCCGGGGCGACGCCGGGTGCCGGTGCGAGCCCGGGCGCGGGAGCGAATGCAGGTGCGAATGCAGGTGCGAGTGCCGGTGCCGGTGCCGGTGCCGGTGGCGGTGGCGGTGGCGGTGGCGGTGCCAGCGTCGTCGCCGGCGCGGGTGCGGCCACCGGCGCCAGCGCGCACATCGTCTGGGAGGATTCGGCGCCCGGCGTCGCGGCGGACGACCTGCCGCGCCTGACCGAACGCCTGTTCCGCGCCGACACCGCGCGCATGCGCCTGAAGGACGGCACCGGCGGCAGCGGCCTCGGCCTCGCGATCACGCGCGCGCTGGTCGAGGGACACGGCGGCACGATGGCCGCGTCCGCCGGCGCGCTGGGCGGCCTGCGCTGGGACATCGAACTGCCGCTGCTGCGCGGCGGCGCCGCAGGCGGGGAGCGAACGCATGGCTGAACGGATCCTGATCGTCGAGGACGAGGACAAGATCGCCGACATCCTGGGCGACTACCTGCGCCAGCAGGGCTACACGGTGCACCGGCTGGCACGCGGCGACGAGGTCGAGGACTGGGTGCGCGAGCACGGCGCCGACCTGGTGCTGCTCGACGTGATGCTGCCCGGCCGCAGCGGCCTGGAGGTGTGCCGCGCGCTGCGCGCGAACGACCGCTGCGCGGTGGTGATGGTGACCGCGCGCGTCGACGAGATCGACCGCCTGCTCGGCCTGGAGCTCGGCGCGGACGACTACATCTGCAAGCCGTTCAGCCCGCGCGAGGTGGTCGCGCGCGTGAAGGCGGTGCTTCGGCGCACCCGCGGCGACCTGCCACCCGATGCCGGCCTGGTGCTCGACGACGCCGGCTGGCGCGGCCTGCTGCACGGCCGCGACCTCGGCCTGACGGCGGTCGAGTTCCAGTTGCTGAAGGTGCTGGTCGGCCAGCCGGGGCGCATCTACACGCGCGACCAGCTGATCGACGCGATGTACCGCGACAGCCGCGCGGTGTCCGACCGCACGGTCGACAGCCACGTCAAGAAGCTGCGCCGCAAGATCGCCGACATCGACCCGGGCCGCGAGTGGATCGTCTCGGTGTACGGCGCGGGCTACAAGTACGAGCCGTAGCGCGGGCGCGGCAACCCGCGGCTACGGTCAGCGGCGCAGCGACTCGGGCGCCAGGTCGGCCAGCAGCCGCTCGTGCGACAGCAACTGCAGCAGCGCGCGCTCGCGGCCGGCTTCGCTCTCGGATTCACAGTCGATCAGCGCGGTCACCCAGGCCGCGAAGGACTGCACGCCGCGCGGTGCGTCGTGCACGCTGGCCATCGGCACCTCGAGCACCGTCAGCACGTCGTCCACGCGCAGCCCGAGCACCGGCCGCGTGCCGTTGGGGGCGCGCAGCACCAGCACCACGCCGTCGGTGCCGCGCGCCGGGTAGCCGACGTCGAACAGCCGGCGCGCGCACAGCACGCGCAGCAGGCCCGCGTCGCCGCCGGCTTCGAGCATGCCCAAGGTGGCGCCGCCGACGCTGGGCGTGCGCACCACCGCCTGCGGCGGCATCGCCTCGACGATGGCGATGGCCGGCAGCGCGTAGCGCGTGGCGCCGACCTGGAACACCGCCACCTCGATCGCCTTCGCGCGCGCCGCACCGGCCGGCGATGGCAGCGCCGCCAGTTCGTGGTCGCTGAAGCTGGCGCGGCGCCGCTCGGACGGCCCGAGGCGCAGGCCGACCACGGCGCTGACGCCGTTGTCGTAGCCGTCGCTGGTCTTGAACTCGCGGTAGCCGGTGGCGCGCACGCGGGCGCAGGCGTAGTGCGCCTGCTGGTGCTCGACCACCGCGCCGTCGCCGGCGAAGCCGATCGCCTCGCCGACGGCGAGCGCCGGGTCGCTGGCGGCCAGCACGCGACCCGAGGCATCGACGAAGGCGGCGAAGCCCGGGCGCTCGCCGACGATGTCGTGCAGCATCGCCGTCAGTTCGCGCGCGGCATGGAAGACGATCGCGATGCCGCCGACCGGCCGCGTGCCGGCCGGATCGCGCACCGCGGCCAGGTAGACGTAGGTGGCGCCGTGCGGATGCAGGTCGGTCGGCTCGAAGGGCGTGACCGCATAGCGCTGGGAATTCGACAGCGACTGCAGCATCGCCAGCCAGTGCGCCGGCACGGCGTGGCCGACGCGGCGTTCGGCCTCGTCGGTGACCGACACCGCGCGGATCGCGCCGCCCTGGTCGAAGGCGACGAGCTGGCTGTAGACGGTGTACAGGCCGTTGACGTGCGCCAGCATCGCCTGCAGCTTCTTCGCGCCCTCGGCCGAGGGCGGCTCGGCGAGCGTGCGCTGCAGCAGCGGCGACAGCGCCCACCAGCGGCAGTCGTTGGCGCGCTCGTAGAGGTTGCGGTCCATGATGTCGGCCGCCAGCCGCGCCAGCTCGCGCGCCTGGTGGCGCGCCCGCGCCAGCGCGACGCGGTAGATGTCGTGGATCGCGCGGTTCACCCGGGCGCGCGTGCGCCCGCCGGTCAGCGACACCTGGCGCAGCACGGCCTTGAGGCGCACGCGATCGGCGTCGTCGTCGCCGGTCATCACGCGGCCGTTCCACAGCACGCGGCGCAGCTCGCGGTTGATCGCGTCGGCCTCGGCCTGGACGGCGCCGAGCTCGGGGTTGTCGAGCGGCACGTCGGCGGCCTCGTCGCCGTGGCGCTGGCGGAACGCGGTCAGCAGCGACACCATCGCGACGGTGCGCCAGCGCGGGCCGGCGTAGCCCTGGTAGCCGCCGCTGGCGCAGTGGATCGCCATGTACTCGCGGCCGGCGAACGAGGTCAGCGCGGCTTCGCCGTCCGGCAGCGCGGGCAGGCGCGAACCGGTGGGTACGTGCGCCTCGTCGCTGGTGGCGATCGCGATGCGCTGCTCGTCGACCAGCATCAGCACCACGCGCTGCGGGTCGTCGACGATGTCGTCGAAGATGCGCCGCATCTCGTCGGCGAAGCGGAAGCGCAGCACCAGCACGCCGGCGGGCCGGCCGTCCGGCGCCTGGATGCGGTGGGCATAGAGCAGCGCCTGGCCGCCGCCGGAGGCCAGGTCGCTGGTGCCGAAGCGCTCGACGTATCCGCGGGCGGCGAGCGCGTCGGCGACCAACCGGTCGCGGCTGGCATCGCCGGGCGCCAGGCCCGCGCCGCCATCCAGCCGGGCCAGCAGTTCGCCCTGCGGCGACAGCAGCAGCACGTCGTCGTAGACGGTGTACTTGGCCTGGTATTCGGCCAGCCGGCGCTGCATCGCCGGCCGCTCGGCCTCGCGCTGCGCGGCCGGCGCGGCGCAGAAGGCGCGCACGCTGTCGTCGGTGGCGAGGAAGCCGACGTCGGCGGTGCGCTCGTACAGGTTGCGCACCAGGATGTCGATCGCGCATTGCGCCTTGGCGCTCAGGTCGTCGCCGAGTTCGGCGCGGTTCTCCAGCACCATCTGGCGGATCAGCCGGGCCTGCAGTTCGTCGAAGCGGCGGCGCGTGTCGATCAGCGTCGGCAGGATCGGCGCCACCTCGTCGGGGCAGCTGATCGCGGCGCTGGATTCGATCATCTGCCAGATCAGCCCGAGGTCGCGCAGGTCGCGCTCGGCGGACTGGACAGGACGCATGTGGGCAACGAGATCCTCGGAATCGGACACGGCGGGCCTTTGGAACGGGGGGAGGCGGGACGCGGGACGGCTGTGAGGCAGTCTAGAGTCCCCCTTTTGGGGGAGACGGGCCGAGATGGCCGTGGCTTTGCCGGCTGTTTTCGCGCGTGGGTGGAGGCGCTTCCAGCGACGCACCGGATCGGGGCTGAACGGGCGTTGAGCGCACGATCGCACCATGGCACGCACCGAACCGGGATGCGCGTCGCCATCGGGATGCACCGGCAGCGTGCTGACGGCGCAGGCCGGCGGAGGATGGACGGCTGATCGGCAGCCGATCAGCGGCCGGTCTCGGGGCCGGTCGCGAACCCTCTCAGCGGAAATCCCGGCTGCGGCTCACCAGCCCGCCGAGCAGCGGCGTGTGGTCGACCACGCGCGAGGCGACGAGATGCATCACCTCGCCCTCGCGCTGCCAGGTGCCGTAGACGGTCAGCAGCCGCGCCGCCAGCAGCGGACGGCGCTGCTGCTCGACCACGCGCGGCCAGACGATCACGTTGACCGCGCCGGTCTCGTCCTCGAGCGTGACGAACAGCGTGCCGTTGGCGGTCTCGGGCCGCTGGCGGTGCGTGACCAGCCCGCTGGCGCGCGCCAGCCGGCCGTGCGGGTAGCCGCGCAGCACCGCGGCCGGCTGCACCTTGAAGGCGGCGAGCTGCTCGCGCAGCAGCCCGACCGGATGCGCCTTCAGCGACAGCCCGAGCGCGCGGTAGTCGGCCAGCGTGTCCTCGGCCAGGCTGGGGGCGGCGAGCCGCGCCGGCGCCTCATCGACGCGGGTCTCGCGCAGCATCGCGGTCGGCCGGGTGTCGACGCCGCCGACCGCCCAGGCCGCCTGGTGCCGGTGGCCGGACAGCGCCCCCAGCGCATCGGCCTGCGCCAGCAGTTCGAGCGCGCGCGCGTCGAGCCGGGCGCGCCGGGCCAGGTCTTCGACGCTCGCGAACGGCGGGCCGTCGCGCGCGGCGAGCAGGCGCCGGGCGGCCTCCTCGGACAGGCCGCCGACCTGGTTCAGGCCCAGGCGCACCGGCCGGCTCCCGGGGGCAGCGGGGGTGGCGGGGGTGGCCGAGG
>JBGAMJ010000158.1:0-12899 GCA_044223035.1 Piscinibacter sp. | reverse complement strand
CGCCGCGTCGAGGTTCGGCGCCACGCGCCAGTCGGCGGCGGTCTTGCGGATCAGGGCTTCGCGCATCGCGTGCTTTCCGGTGTTCGATCGGCGGTGCGGCATCGTGCCTCAGCGCAGCGGATGTTGAATTGATCGTTGGCAATCGCGCGGGCGTCCGGAGCGTTCGGCCGGCGCTGCGCGCTACGTCAGCCGCGGTGAGCCCGGGTGCCGGAGCAAGGCCCCTTGCGGGCCCGCCGAGATGGAACCGCCGCTCAATGCCGGCGGCCACGCCGGGTCGCAGCGCCGGGATTGTCCGAATTGGTCAATTCGCGGCGCGACCCTGACGTAGAATCCGCGCCGCTCGAAGCGCGCCGGCGCGAAGCCGGCGTTACGCAACGGCGCGAACGACCCGAGAGGTGCCAGGGATGTCAAAGGAAAGACCGACCGTCGATGCGCAGGGCCGGCCCCTGCCGATCCTGCCCCCGAGCGCGATGCGCGCGTCTGGGCGCGGCTGGTGCGCGTGATGTTCTACACCCCGGGCTTCCTCGCGGTGCTGCTGTTGAAGGCCGGCGAGCCCGCCGCGTTCGGCATGGCGATCGAGCTGCTGATGCTGGCGAGCGCCTCGGCCGTGGTCGGCGGGCTGTTCGTCGGCAGCCAATCCGAGGGCAAGGGCGCGGATGCCGCGTCGCGCAACGGCACCTGGAGCGGCGCGCTGGTGCTGGAACTCCTGGCCGTGGTGCCATTGCTGGCGGCCGTGCCGGTGCTGTTCCACGAACTGGTGAACAGCACGCTGCTGCACCGCCGCGCGCCGGGGGCGATCGATATCCTGCTCGGCGCCTCGGAGCTGCTGCCGGCCGTTGCGCTCTTGCCGTTCATGATCTATCAGCTGGCGGATTCGGGACGCTGCGCTACGTGCTGCCGCGGCCCGCCAATCTTGCCGCGAACGCCGGGATCTTCGCGCTGATCGTCGCGAGCTACGCCGCGAACCGGCGCGCCGAGTTCGCGGTCGAGCGCGTCTGCGGCAGCCTGCTCGTGATCGGGATGGGGCTGCTCGTCTGGTACGGCATCGTGCGGCTCAAGACCATGCAGGCGGATTTCGACGCCCGCTGCCCGCTCAAGAAGGACGACTGAGCGTCGCGCACCGGACCCGATCGGAGCAGCGAAGCAAGATGTGGTGGATCAGCTACCGGGGCGAGGGGCGTGCCGGCCTCGAGAACATCGGCGTCTTCGAGGACGACGGCCGCCCGCGGCCGAAACATCCGCTGCTGCTCGATCGCTCGCCGAAGGCGCATCCGCTGCACATCGCGCGCGGCTTTGCGCTGGTGGGCGACGATCTCTACATCGCGAATGCCTGGCGCCGGGACAGCCATGTCGCCCGCTACCGGCGTCACGGCGACACGTTTCGCTTCGCCGAAGACCTGATCACGGCGCAGCAGGTCACGGCGATGGTGCACCCGTTCGACGTCGAGGTCGGCGACGACGGCCGCCTCTACGTCTCCTGCCAGGACTCGAACACCGTCGTCGCGGTCGACCTGGGCACGCGCCGGCCGGTGCCGGTGGCGAAGCACCTGCGGCGGAACTTTCCGGGCGGCCGCTTTCTGCCGGGCACGCTCGTCGCATCGGCGCAGGGAACGCTGCCCGATGTCAACGGCGCCGCGCCGCGCGACGTGCCGCCGCCGCAGGGCCTCGAAGTCGTGCTGGACGTGCGCGGCAAGCCGCGCCACTCGGTGCGCGGAATCGTCGTGCACCGCGGGCTTCTGTATGTGGCCGACGAAGCGGGCGACGCGGTGAAGATCTTCGAGGTCGCCTCCGGGCGGCTGCTGCACGCATCGAGGGCAAGCGCATGCGCAAGCCCGTGCATCTGGTGCTGCACGCGGGCGCGCTCTACATCGGCGCGGCCGGCACGGGCAGCCTGCTCGCCTACGACATCCCGGCCGCGCCGCCCGAAGGCACGCTGAAGGCGCGCGTCGTCATCGACGCGAAGCTGAAGGCGCCGTCGGGCTTCGCGATCGCGCCGGATGGCGACATCTACGTCGCGGAGCGACTCGAGCAGCGCGTGCGCCGCTTCTCGATCGACGGCAAGAAGAAGGGCATCTTCATCGAAGGCCTGCCCGACATGCCCGAGTTCCTGGTCCACCTGCCAGGCTGAGGGCAGCCACGTGGGCGGTCGATGGGTCGCGGGACGGACGTTGATGCCATGAATGCCGAACGACGGACGGCGCCTTCGCCCCGATGGGCGTTGCGCGCCGCCGGCTTCGCCGCGGCGACGTTCCTCGGCGGCATCTGCGCGGCGCAGGCGAGCGCCGCGGGCCGGGCCGAGATCCAGATCAACCTGTGCAGCGACCCGGCGCAAGCGGTGCGCGCGCTCGACCTGCGCCCGAAGGCGGACGCGCCGACGCGCGTCTGGTTCTTCGATACGCGCGCGCTGACGCTGTACGACCGCGGCCTGCGGCTGCGCCTGCGCCAGACCGGCGGCACGCGCAGCGAGTTGACACTGAAGGCGGGCGGGCACGATTGCGGCCGCGTCGCGCCGGGGCTGTTGAAGCGCCACGACAAATGCGAGGCCGATCTGCACGGCGACCGCCTCGACGACACGCTCTCGCTCACGCGCATGCTCGACGGCCACCAGCAGGAACGGCTGCTCGCGCCCGGCGCGGCCGCAGGCCAGGCGTTGTCCGCGGCGCTGGACCCGGTGCTGGCCAAGCGCCAGCGCGAGCTGCTCGGCGGCCAGGCCGGCGCGCCCGATGGGGCGGCGCTGCCGCCGGAACTGGTGCGCCTGGGCCCGGCCACGGTCCGGGCCTATGAGCGGCGCGGCGAGGACGTCGTCGTCGAAGTCTGGACGCTGCCGGCGGGGCAGCAGTTCGTCGAGATCTCGCAGAAGGTCGAGCGGGATGCGGCACTGCCCGGCCGCGCCCGATTGCTCGAGCGGGTCCGGTCCGCCGGCCTTGCGCCGTGCGCGGACCAGGACTCGCAGGCGCGCAACAAGTTGCGGCTGATGGCTGGCTGAGCGTCGCGGCGGCCGGGCGGCCACCCCGGTTCGCGCCGCACGCACCGGGCGCGCAACCGCGCGCGCGGCCGGCGGCGTCGGGTGCAAGTCCGGCACAATCGGCCCGCGCACCGCGCGCCGGAGCCCGCCATGCCGATCGAGTCCCCCCGCAGTCCGCTGCCCGGACTGCGCCAGATGGTCGCCGATTCGGGCGGGCTCTACCTCGCCAACGCAGTCATCGGGTTCCTCTTCGCTGCCTCGGGGCCGGTCGCGATCGTCCTCGCGGTCGGCGCGCGTGGGGGCTTGAGCGAATCCGACCTGTCGTCGTGGATCTTCGGCTCGTTCTTCATCAACGGGCTGATCACGCTGCTGTTTTGCACGCTGTACCGCCAGCCGCTCGTCTTCTTCTGGACCATCCCGGGGACGGTGCTGGTCGGCCCGGCGCTCGGCCATCTCGGCTGGCCCGAGGTCGTCGGCGCCTTCCTCGCCACCGGCGCGCTCATGCTCGTGCTGGGCCTGTCTGGCTGGGTACGGCGCGCGATGCAGGCGGTGCCGATGCCGATCGTGATGGGGATGGTGGCGGGCGTGTTCCTGCGCTTCGGGCTCGGACTGGTCGCCGCGGTGCGCGACGACTTCTGGATCGCCGCGCCGATGATCGTCGCCTTCGTCGCGCTCGGTGCCTCGGCCGGATGGTCGCGCCGGCTGCCGCCGCTGATCGGCGCGCTCCTCGTCGGCGCGGCGGCGGTTGCCGTGTCCGGCCGGTTCCATCCGAACGGCGAGGCGCTGCACGTGCTCGCCCATCCCAACCTGGTCGCGCCGGTGTTCTCGTGGCGCGCGATGGTGGAGCTCGTCGTCCCGCTCGCGATCACCGTGCTCGTGGTGCAGAACGGCCAGGGATTCGCGGTGCTCGACGCTGCCGGGCACCGGCCGCCGATCAACGCGATCACCGTCGCCTGCGGCGCAGGTTCGCTGCTGGCCGCGCTGGTCGGCACCGTCTCGACCTGCCTCACCGGCCCCGTCAACGCGATCATCTCGGGCTCGGGCGAGCGCCAGCGGCACTACACCGCGGGCCTCGCCGTGGGCGTGCTGGCGCTCGTCTTCGGGCTGTTCGCGCCGCTGTTCACCCGGCTGATGCTGGCCACGCCGCCGGCCTTCATCGGCGCGCTCGCCGGCCTGGCGATGCTGCGCGTGCTGCAGACGGCGTTCAACGTGTCGTTCCGCGCGCGCTTCACGCTCGGTGCGCTCGTCACCTTCCTCGTCACGGTGGCCGACGTGCCTATTCTCAACATCGGGGCGCCGTTCTGGGGCCTGGTCATCGGCTACGCGGTGTCGCGCCTGCTCGAACGCCAGGACTTCGGCGCCGCCGGCGCCTGAGCCCGCGTTGCGCCGGGCCGCCGCCGAGCCCGCCTCTCGCAGGCGCGTCGAGCGATTCGGGTGCAGCCCTTCGTCTGCCCAGCGCCGAGCCCAGCCGGTGCCCGCACGCCCTGCGGCCACGCGAATGAGTGCGCAGCCGCCCGGCGCGCATGCTCCTTGCGTCTCGCCACCGACGCAACGATAGTGTCACGAACGACGTCGGCCGGCCGTCCGGCAGAGCAAGAGGAGGCACCGATGGTTTCCGCCAACGCCTATCCCACGGGCTCCGTGTACACGGTGAAGCCGAAATGGGAGGAGCCCGTGCGCCGCCTGGAGACCGTGGCGGGATGGGTGGACGCACCTTCGTGGGAGCCTTGGTTCCACGTGGCCGTCGTGCAGTTCAACGATGAAGGCACGCTCGTCGAGCCGTCGCAGCGCGATGCCGCCGTCTCGACCGTTCGCCAGGTGCGGGAGTCGACGCCGAACGGCGCGATCGTGGTCGTGTACATCCACGGATGGCACCATAGCGCCGCCTGGAACCGGGCCGCCTCGGTACTCGCGAGCGATGCGGATGGCGACGCGCACTTTCATTCCTTCCGGCTCCTGCTGGAGAGCCTCGCCATCCGGGAGATGGAACGGCCGAATTGGCGGCGCGTCGTCGGCGTCTACCTCGGGTGGAACGGCGACCCGGTCGGCGGCGCGCTGGGAGCGATCGGCGGCCTGCCCTACCTCACTCACGGCACGTTCTGGGACCGCTACCCGGTGGCCGAACGAATCGGTGCGGGCACCGCCTTCCAGGACGTGCTGCGCGACATCATCGGCACGACCAAGGAGCCGATTCCGGCCGGCGGTGGCGGGCCGTCGATTTCGCGGCCGGACAGTCCGTTGGTCATGATCGGGCACTCGATGGGCGCGCTCATGCTCGAGAGCGGCCTGCTTGCGCTGTTGGAAGATGCGCATCGACCCTTGATCCAGCAGGCGCAGACGACCGGCCGCGGCGCCGTCAAGCTCGAAAGTGCGCAAGGCCCCGTGTCTTTCCCGGACCTGATCCTCGCGCTCAACTCGGCGGCGGACTCGAGGATCGCGAAGAGCATCCACGAGGCTCTGGTGTGGCACAAGCTGGAAAAGACGGCTGCCGGCGCAGACGTCAGGTTCTCGCCGCCCGTCATGATGTCGGTGACTTCCAGCGCGGACACCGACACGCGGGACATGTGGCGGTTGGCACAGGGACTGTTCGCCCCGTGGCGCAAGACCGATGGCCACGACGACGCCCTCTTCACGCACGACTTCGTGCTGACCGCCGCCGACGCGGTGTGTCGCAAGCAACCCGACGTCCGCGACTTCGGCCAGAACTGGCACTGCCTGCGCAGACCGCTTCCGCTCATCGGCGTCACACCGGCCATCGCCGTCGACCTCCCGGTTCGCGAACGCATCGGAGTGAACGACGAAGCGGTTGCGCATGCCCGCTACACGATCACTCCGCGAGGCGACCCTGATGCGCCCCACCTCATGTGGGTCTTCCAGGTGCCGGCCGAGGTGATCAAGGACCACAACGACATCTTCAACTCGAAGGCTCGCTCGCTGATCCTCGCGCTGATCCAGATCTCGGGTGCGGTAGCCAGCCTCGCCGAGGACTGGGCCGGTAGTTTCGAGCCTGAATGACGCGGCGCGCGAACGACGGCAGGTCCCTCGAGGCGCTTGCTGCAAGGCGCACGATATCGCGCGCCGGCGCCGTCGGGGCGATCGCCGCCAAGGCGTACAGTCGCTGGAACCCGGCGACGCCGGATCCTCGATTCAACGGTTGAACGACCCGGATGCAGGCTTTCTTCCTGTCCCTCCAAGGCGGCATCGGCAATCTGGCGGCCTACCTGGCCGCACACGTGCTGTTGTGCCTGCTGCCGGCATTTGCGATCGCGGGAGCGATGACGGCGCTGATCCCGAAGGCGAGCATCACCCGCTGGCTCGGCCGCCGCACCCCGGCGCGCGTGTCCTACCCCGCCGCGGCCGCCGCGGGCTCGCTGCTGGCGGTGTGCTCGTGCACGATCGTGCCGCTGTTCGCCGGCATCTACAAGAAGGGCGCGGGCATCGGGCCTGCCGTCACGTTCCTGTTCTTCGCGCCCGCGGGCAACGTGCTCGCGCTGGCCTACACGGGCAGCATCCTGGGCGCGGAGTTCGCGATCGCCCGCGTGCTCCTGTGCCTGACCTTCGGCATCGGCATCGGGCTGCTGATGGCGCTCGTCTTCTGGCGCGACGACACCGCGCACGACGCGCAGACGGACACGCTGTTCGCCGCCCAGGACCACATCGGCGGCGCGGCCGCCGGCGTCCTCCTGTCGCTGGTGGCGGTGCTGATCGCCGGCACCCTCAAGGTCGCCCCGCTCGCGGCGGCGCTTGCTGCGTTCGACCTGCCCCTGGGCTGGGCGTCCGCGTGGCAGGCCACGCTGGCGCAATGGGTGCCCTTCGACGCCGCCAAGGGCGAGGAAGGCGTCAGCGCGCAAGGCTCGCTGCTGATCGTGCTGCTGGTGCTGATCGGCGCGACGGCGTGGCAGGGTCTCGAGAACATCGTCGAGGGCGCCAACCGCTGGACCTGGGCCGCGCTGGGCCTCGTCGCCGCGACGCTGCTGGTCGCGGCGATGCAGTGGCGCGTCCACGCCGGCGGCGTCGAGATCGTGCTCACCGGCCGCACGCTGGCGGTCGTCGCGGCGATGGCGGCGGTCGTCGTGTACGCCCGCCGGCTCGAGCCCGACGCACGCAACGCCTGGCTGTGGGAGGCCTGGCGCTTCGTCAAGCAGATCTTCGGGCTGCTCGTGATCGGCGTGTTCTTCGTCGGCGTCATCCGCCAGTGGATTCGGCCCGAGTGGGTCCAGGCGCTGACCGGGCGCAACGATCTGCTGGCCAACACGGCGGCGGTCGTGTTCGGCGTGTTCATGTACTTCCCGACCCTGGTCGAGGTCCCGGTGGCGCACATGTTCCTCGACCTCGGCATGCACCGCGGCCCGCTGCTGGCGTACCTGATGGCCGACCCGGAGCTCAGCCTGCAGAGCATGCTGATGGTCGCCGCGATCATCGGGCGGGCGAAGACCGCCGCCTACGTGGGTCTGGTGGCGGTGTTCAGCATCACGGCCGGGCTGCTCTTCGGCGCCTGGGTCGACGGCGTGGGCCTGACATCGATCGCGCTCGGCCTGGCCGGCTTCGTGGCCGTGCTGGGTGCGGCACTCATGTGGCTGCGCAGCCGCCGGCGTGCGCCGGCGGCGCCGGCCACACCGTGAGTCGAAGGAGGCTCGAGATGAAGACGGTGAAGATCCTGGGGTCCGGCTGTGCGAACTGCAAGAAGCTCGAGGCCGTCGCGCGCGAAGCGGCATCGGCCGCCGGCATCGAGGCCGAGTTCGTGAAGGTCACGGACCTGAAGGACATCATGGCCTACGACATCCTGTCGACGCCGGGCCTGGTGATAGACGACAAGCTCGTCAGCAGCGGGCGCATCCCGACGAAGGCCGAACTCCGGGGCTGGCTGGGCGGCTGACGGCACAGCGGCTTGCGCATGGCCGGCACCCGGGCCGGGTTCGCCAAAGCCGCCTTGCAGGCGCGCCGCGCCTGGCGCTTCGGCCGGGATCGGCGGTCGATCCAGCGGCCGGGGCGTCACGATCGGCCCTTCGGGCCGAGCGCATCCCCCAGCTGCACCTTGTTGTGCACGTCCAGCCGCAGGTACGCGTTGCGCAGGTAGGTCCGCACGGTCGCCGGGCGCAGCGCGAGCCGGCGCGCGATCTCCTTGTACGACAGGCCCGCCGCGAACAGGTGCGCGACGCGGCGCTCGCGCGGCGACAGCGGCGGCGGCGCGTCGCCCGGCCGCGCGCGCTCGAGCCGCACGTGATCGCCCTGCACGCTGAGCTCGAGCGTGCCGTCGGGCAGCCGCAGCGTGCAGGGCAGGCTCGCGAAGTGCCCGACCAGCTCCGGCGGCAGCGTCATCCCGTTCCACGCCGGCCAGCGCGCATACAGCAGCTCGCACAGCTGCGGGCCGGCGTACACCAGGCTGCCATCGGGTCGCGCCCAGGCCGCGCGCGCGATGCCGTCGATCGATGCCTGCGACAGTGCGTCCTGCAGGCACTGGTGCCACAGCTGCGCGGTATGGCGCAGCAGGTGCCGGAACACCGCGGCCTCGTCGTCGCTGAAGGCGGCATCGTCGGTGCCGCGGTAGACGACGACGAAGAAGACCTGCCCGGTCGTCGTCTCGTCCAGGCTCAGCGCCATGATGTGGCGAAACGCGTAGCGGTCGGCAAAGGCATTGAGCGCGGGCAGCGCGGCGTGCCGGTGCGCCTCGACATCGATGCGCTGCACCTGGCCGCGCTGCTCGAAGGTCTGGCGCGCGAACGGATCGACGTCGGCGATGCCGCGCCAGTCGGCGGCCACGCTGTCGGGCAGGCCGATGACGTCCGCCTGGTACAGCTCCATCGCGCGGCCGTCGTCGCGCTCGCTGGCGAGCCCCCACCACGCGCTGCGAAAGCGCAGCGACTCGCGCAGCGTGCCCACCGCCTGGGCCAGGAACTCGGCGGCCGGCACTTCGCGCGCCAGGCGCCCGAGGGCGAGCAGGCGCGTGCCGAGCACCTCGACGGCGTCGAACGGCGTGGCGGCGGTCATGGCGGCGGCGGGCGCATGGCCCGGCGAGCTTAAACCCTGGGCGGCCGATCGCGACGGTCTGCAGATGACGACCCTGCATCAGCGGAACTTGGGCACGGCGCCTTCGCTGCGTAGCCTGCGCAGCGCGGCCCTCCGCCGGACCGCGCCCACTTCAGCCAGGAGACCCCCATGTCCATCACCCGACGCGATTTCGTCAAGAC
Organism: Piscinibacter sp.; assembly: GCA_044223035.1. Lineage (GTDB taxonomy): Bacteria > Pseudomonadota > Gammaproteobacteria > Burkholderiales > Burkholderiaceae_C > JBGAMJ01. Next base: position 3,746 of record JBGAMJ010000158.1, on the reverse strand, counting down.
CGCCGTCATCGGCGCCGCGACCCTGCCGGCCGCCACGCTGTTGCAGGCCTGCGGCGGCAGCGCCGGCAGCAGCTTCGCCGACTACGACGCGACCGGACTCGCCGAGCTGGTGCGCAGCGGCCAGGTCACGGCGTCCGATCTGCTGGAGGACACGATCCGCAAGATCGAGGCCGTCAACCCGGCGCTCAACGCCGTGATTGCCAAGGCCTACGAGCGCGCCCGCGCCCGGGCCGCGTCGATCGGCGGCGCGGACGGCGGCGCCTTCGCTGGCGTGCCCTGGCTGCTCAAGGACATCACCGAGTGCAAGGGCCTGCCGATGACGATGGGCTCGCGCGCGCTGCGCGCTGCCGTATCGCAGGTCGACGTGCCCTTCGTGAGCGCCGCCGAGGCAGCCGGGTTGAACATCGTGGGCGTCACCAACGTGCCCGAGTTCGGGCTGAGCGACAGCTCGCGCAACGCGCTGTACGGCAGCACCCGCAATCCGTGGAACACGGCGCTCAGCGCCTCCGGCTCGAGCGCGGGCTCGGCCGCGTCGGTCGCCGCGGGCATCGTGCCGATGGCGCACGGCAACGATGGCGGCGGCTCGCTGCGCTGCCCGGCCTCGGCGTGCGGCCTGTTCACGCTGAAGGCCTCGCGCGGCCGGCTGCTGGCCGCGCACACCCAGGGCCTGCCCTACGACATCGGTCAGGACGGCGTGCTCAGCCGCAGCGTGCGCGACAACGCGCGCTTCCTCAGCATCGTCGAAGACCGCACCGCGGCACTGCCGGCGATGGGCTTCGTCGCCGGCCCGAGCGGGCGCAAGCTCAAGATCGGCGTGCTGCTCGACCTCGGCGGCGGCCTCGCGCCGGAGCCGGCGGTGGCCCGCGCGATGGCCGAGACCGTCAAGCTGTGCGAGGACCTCGGTCACACCGTCGCGCCGGTCGTGCTGCCGTTCGACTACCCGCGCCTGATCGAGGCGTTCTGGGGGGTCTGGATGGCCGGCGCGGCGCTCACCGTCGACGCCATCGCCGGCGCGATGGCGCTGCCGATCAGCGAGGCCGACTTCGAGCCATGGACGCTCGGGCTGCGCGCCGATGCCTACGGCCGGCCCGGCGGCCCGATGGGCCTGCTCGGGGCAGCCGGGCCGGTGTTCGAGGACGCCGGCGCGCGCATGGACACCTTCCTGCAGGACTGGGATGCGGTGCTGACGCCCGTCTACCGCTGCGCGACCGATGGGCTCGCCTCGCGCGAGGTGACGGCGACGCAGCCATATGCGCAAACGTTCGATGCCTTCGCCGACCAGGCGCCGTATACCGAGATGCACAACGCCTGCGGCACGCCGGCGATGTCGGTGCCGCTGCACTGGGACGCCAACGGCCTGCCGATCGGCAGCCAGTTCTTCGCGCGCGTCGGCCGCGAGGCGACGCTGCTCGAGCTCGCCTACCAGCTCGAGCAGGCACGCCCCTGGGCCGGGCGACGACCGGCGGTGTTCGCCGCCTGAAGTGCATTGCACAAGGCTGGCGAACGCCGCGCTCTCGATCGGGTTCTTTCTGTGCGGCGGCGCGCTGGCAGGCGGTCACGACTTGTGTCAGCGATGCGCGTCGGAGGCTCACCGGACCGCGGCCCAGGCCTGATCGGCTGGCGCAGCGCCAGGCCGCCGGGAGCGCCGCTCGTACTGCTGTTGTCGCCGAGCGGGGAGCCGCGCCGAGGGTGGCTCGGGCGGCGTCGCCGATCGTCGCGCGGCGGCGCCCTGGAACGGCGTGAAGTCGTTATCCTGCCGCTCTCGATCCGTGCGAGGCGCCGCTCATGCACCCGTCCGCGTTCTTGCGTTCCTGCCGCAGTGCCTTGCTGTCAGCGGTGCTGGCCTGGGCCGCGGCGGGCGTCGGGGCGGCCGCCCGATTCGACTTCGACCACGCCGGCGGCCGCCTGCCGAAGGACGTGAAGCCCGCACTGGTGCGGCTCACGCTGGACCTCGACCCGGCCCGCGACACCTTTGCCGGCAACGTGCAGATCGAGCTCGACGTTCGCCGGAACGTCGATGCGATCGTGCTCAACGCGCACCAGCTCGCCACGACGCGCGCGCGACTGACCGACGCGAATGGCCACGAGAGTCCGCTGACCGTCACGCCGGACAGCGAGCGCCAGCAGTGGCGGCTGACGACCGACCCAAAGGCACCGATCGTCGCCGGCCGCTACCGGGTCGCGATCGACTACACCGGCCGGGTCGAGACGACCGGCCAGGGCCTGTTCCGCGTGAACTACCGGCTCGAGGGCGTCGCCGCGCCGCAGCGGATGCTCGCCACGCAGCTGCAGCCGGCGTTCGCGCGCCGTGTCTTCCCGGGCTTCGACGAGCCGGCGTTCCGGGCGCGCTTCGAACTCTCGGTCACCGCGCCCGCGCACTATCAGGTCGTCTCGAACATGCCGGCGCTGGAGGATCGCGCCGACGCCGGCCGGCGCAGCGTGCGCTTCGCCGCGACGCCGTCGATGCCGAGCTACCTGTTCGCCGTGGCCGTCGGCGAGTTCGACGCACTGGAGGACGAACAGGACGGCGTGAAGCTGCGCATCCTCACCGCGAAGGGCAAGCGCGTGCAAGGTGCGTACGCGATGCAGGCGACGAAGCACCTGCTGCGCTACTACGCCGACTACTTCGGCGTGCCCTACGCGCTGCCCAAGCTCGACCAGCTGGCGGTGCCGGGCACGCGCAACGGCGCGATGGAAGACTGGGGGCTCGTCTCGTACGAGGAAAGCGGCCTGCTGTTCGACCCCGCGCACAGCGCGCCGGCAGCGCAGCGCGGCATCTTCAGCGTGGTCGCGCACGAGCTGTCGCACCAATGGTTCGGCGACCTCGTCACCGCCGGTTGGTGGGACGACATCTGGCTCAACGAGGCCTTCGCGACGTGGATGGCCGACAAGGCCACCGACCACTTCAACCCGCAGTGGAACCTGAAGCTGCGCGAGCGGGTGTCGAAGGAGACGGCGATGTTGCGCGATGCCGGCACGTGGCAGGTGCCGGTCACGCTGGCGGCCGGGAATCAGACGCGCTCGCTGGTGCTCGGAGCCGGCGCGCAGACGGTCGCCTTCGAAGGCTGTGAGGCGCCGGTGCTCGCGAATGCGGGCGACGCCGGGTACTTCCGCGTGCAGTACGACGACGCCACGTTCGCGCGCCTGCGCGACGCCTTCGCAACCCTCGGCGCGGCCGACCGCATCGGCCTGCTGGCCGACACCTTCGCGCTCGCCGAGAGCGGGCGCAAGCCGTTCATCGACTACCTGTCGCTGGTCGTGAACGGCAGGCAGGGCCGCAGCGCCGCCGAATGGCACGGCATCGTCGAGCAGCTCGAAGCCCTCGATCTCGCGCTGCGCGGCACACCGGCCCAGGCCGCCGTGCGCACGTGGGCGCGCGGCGTGCTGGCGCCCGAGCTGGATCGGCTGAGCTGGACGCCGGGCGCTGCCGACGACTCGCAGACGCTGTCGCTGCGCGCCGACCTGATCGACGCGCTGGGCCGCTACGGCGACAGCCGCACGATCGAGCGCGCCCGCGCGCTGGAGCGGCAGCGCCCGGACGGCGCCGCCGTTGCGCCATCGCTGCGCGCGGCGGTGCTCAACACCGTGGCACGCTACGCCGACGGGCCGACCTTCGAGCGCCTGCGCGCCGCGTTGCGGGCAGCCACGCAGCAGGAGGACGCCTGGAAGCTGCGCTGGGCGCTCGTCCAGGTGCGCGATCCGCTGCTCGTCGCGCGCCTGCAGGCGCTGGCGCTGACCGACGAATG
>JBGAMJ010000157.1:0-12800 GCA_044223035.1 Piscinibacter sp. | reverse complement strand
CGGTCGGTCAGCGTCATCGTGATCGCGCCGGCCAGCACCGGCATCACCGCGATCAGCAGGTAGGCGGTGATCAGCCAGGTCCAGCAGAACAGCGGCATCTTCATCAGCGTCATGCCGGGCGCGCGCATGTTCAGGATCGTCACGATGATGTTGATCGATCCCATGATCGAGCTGGCGCCCATGATGTGCATCGCGAAGATGCCGGCATCCATCGACGGGCCCATCTGCAGCGTCAGCGGCGCGTAGAGCGTCCAGCCGGCGGCCGGCGCGCCGCCGGGCATGAAGAACGAGCCGACGAGCATCAGGCCGGCCGGGATCAGCAGCCAGAAGCTCAGGTTGTTCATCCGCGCGAAGGCCATGTCGGCCGCGCCGATCTGCAGCGGCACCATCCAGTTCGCGAAGCCGACGAAGGCCGGCATGATCGCGCCGAACACCATGATCAGCCCGTGCATCGTGGTCAGCTGGTTGAACAGCTGCGGGTTGACGAACTGCAGCCCGGGCTGGAACAGCTCCAGGCGGATCAGCAGCGCCAGCGTGCCGCCGACGATCAGCATCGCGAACGAGAACAGCAGGTACATCGTGCCGATGTCCTTGTGATTCGTCGCGAACAGCCAGCGCTGCCAGCCGTGCGGATGGTCGTGCGCGTGATCGTGGTCGTGGCCGTGGTGGTGGTCGAGTACTGCGCTCATGGCGATGTCCTTCGGGCGTTCGGCGGTGTCTGTGGCGGGTTCGAGGGTCGTGCTCGCGTCACTTGCGCGCGGCGACGATCTCGGCCGGCTGCACGATCTGGCCCGTCGCGTTCGACCAGTGGTTCTTCGTGAAGGTGATCACCGCGGCGATCTCGGTGTCCGACAACTGCTTCCAGGACGGCATCGCGCCGTTGTTCTGCCCGTTCAGCAGCACGTGGATCTGCTTGCCCTTGTCGGCGTCGAGCACGGTCGGCGAGCCGTCGAGCGCCTTGATCGGGCCGCCGCCCTTGCCGTTGGGCTGGTGGCAGGCCGCGCAGTTGGCGTTGTAGACCTTCTCGCCGCGGGCGACGAGGTCGGGCAGCGCCCAGACCTTGGCCGGGTCGTCGGCCTTGGCGGACATTTCCTTCTTCTTGCCGTCGACCCAGCGGGTGTAGTCCTCGGCGCTCAGCACCTTGACGTGGATCGGCATGTAGGCGTGTTCCTTGCCGCACAGCTCGGCGCACTGGCCGTAGTAGTCGCCGGTCTTCTCGGCGCGGAACCAGGTGTCGCGCACGAAGCCGGGGATCGCGTCCTGCTTGATGCCGAACGACGGCACCATGAACGCGTGGATCACGTCGTTCGCGGTGGTGATGATGCGCACCTTCTTGTTGACCGGCACGACCAGCGGGTTGTCGACCTTCAGCAGGTAGTCGTCGCCGGACGGCTTGCCCGAGTCCGACATCTCGCGCTGTGCCAGGTCGAGCGTGGAGACGAAGCCGATGCCCTCGCCCTCGCCTTTCAGGTAGTCGTAGCCCCATTTCCACTGGATGCCGGTGGCCTTGATCGTCAGGTCGGAGGCGCTGGTGTCCTTCATCGCGACCACCGCCTTGGTGGCCGGCAGCGCCATCAGGATCACGATGACGAAGGGCACCAGCGTCCAGATGATCTCGACGGTGGTGCTTTCGTGGAAGTTGGCTGACTTCGCACCCAGCGACTTGCGGTGCTTGAAGATCGAATAGAACATCACCCCGAACACGCAGATGAAGATCGCCACGCAGATCAGCAGCACGAAGTAGTGCAGCCAGTGCTGCTCTTCGGCGATGCGCGTGACCGGCGGGTGCAGGTCTAGCTGGTTGACGGCCGGGCCGCCCGGCAGGTTGTTGACGGCGAATGCCGAGCCCGCGGCCAGCGCCACACCGGCCCCGAGCGCCGCCTTCGAGACCGCGACCCGGGCACGCTGCAGTCCCCACCCCAGTGCATTCATCGTGTTCATCGTCGTCACTTCAGTTTCAGTCCCGATTCATCCACCGCCGCGGCGCCCGCGGGCCCAGCCGATCGCCGCCGAGGCGATCAGCGGCCCGGCGCCGGCCGGACCGATCGGCGCAAGGCCGACCGCAATTCATTCGCGAGCTGGGCGCGCAGCTCGGGGCGAACGAAGCGCCCCACCGCGATGCTACGCCCCTGCCCCGACAGCTCGACCAGCGACTGGTCGTCGGTGCGGGGCTCCACGCGCACCCACTCCGGCTGGAACTCGACCCGCTCCAGCCGCGTGCCCGACGCACGCTCGACCGTCAGGCGATCGGCGCGAAGCGCGATGCGCTCGCTGTCCGCCGCGTGCCGCGCATAGACCAGCATCGCGACGCCGACCGCCAGCACCTCCAGCCAGGCGAACGGCATCACCAGCCGCGCGCCCTGCGTCCACAGGAAAGCCGCGACGCCGAGCGACAGGCCGCACAGCGCGACGTAGAAGCCCAGCAGCTGGCGCGGCGCGAGCGAGCAGTTGCGCCGCAGCAGCCATTCGATGCCGACCTCGCCCGCCGCACCCGACTCGCGCCCGAACCGCAGCGCGATCGGCGCGGCGGATCGGCCGATCGGGCCGGGGTGGGTGGGGTTCGACATCGCGTTCGCTCTTCCGTCCGTGTTTCCGTCTGGCGGCGCGAAGCACGCTTCGCACCTGTCGTCGGGGTCCGTGGCGGTCCCGTGGAACCGCGCGAAGCCGACTGCTGCATCAACCGCTCATCAACCGACCATCGATCACCCGCGGGCACTGGCCGGCCCGGGGCAACCACGGCGCGGAAGAGCCCGTCACCGTCGTGGCGCGCGAGTTTATCTCAGAGCCTGTGAATGCATCGATCGCGTCCGAGCGGCGCACCAGGGCGGCCGCCGTCGAGGCGCGAAGCGCAGCCATGACTCTGGCCATGGCGAGCATTCGCAACGAAGAGGGCGGGCGTCATGGCGTGACGAGCGGGCGTGAGCGATGCGTTCACAGGCTCTCAGGCAAGACGAGGGCCGTCAGCCGTGCCGGCGCCCGGCCCGCACGAGCGCGCGCATGTCGTCCAGCGAGACGGTCGTCGGCGCGTCGGCGCGCATCCGCGGCGCGGCCTTGAAGGCGTGGCCGTAGGCGACTTCCAGTTCGAGGCGCAGGCGGCCGTCCGGCCCCGCCAGGCCGCCCAGCGCGTCGGCGAGCCGGGCCTTCCAGCGCGGCGTGCGCAGCCCGGCCGGGCGATCGGGCGAGGCGTTGGCGCCCAGGCCGCGCAGTTCGGCCAGCAGCGCCGTGGCGTCTGGCCAGGTCAGCACCAGCGTTTCCTGGTCCATCACCGGGTCGGCGAAGCCGGCGTGCACCAGCATGTCGCCGAGGTCGTGCATGTCGACGAAGCCGGCCATCGGCTCGGGCCAGCCGAGCCGCGCATACAGGTCGGCCAGGCCGCGCAGGCTGCCCGGGCCGAGGCACGAGAACATCACGAAGCCGTCGGCCGCCAGCAGCGACTCCCAGTGCGCGAGCAGCGCCGGCGGGTTGCGCACCGCGTGCAGCATCATGTTGGCCCAGACGAGCTGGGCGCCGCCGTCGATGGTTTCGCCTTCGCCATGGACTTCGACGCGCCGCGCCGACCACCAGCGCGGCCGGTGCAGCGCGGCGCTGCGCTCGACCAGCCCGGCCGTCGGCTCGACGACGACGCGCTGCGCCTTCGGGTACGCGCGGTCGAGCAGTTCGCCGCCGGCGCCGAGGAAGGACCACCAGTCGACGATGCGCTGCGGCTGCACCCGGATCCAGCCGAGCCGCTCGGCCATGCGCCGCGCCACCTCCGCGTGCAGCCATGGCGGCGCCGGCGCGCGCGCCATCCGGCGCAGGGCCGCGTCGACCGCGGCCACGTCGAGCCGGCGCGCCGGCGGTGGCGGGGTGGTGGGCATGGGCGGGCAGTATATTGACCCGATGCCCGACGCCGCATCGACGCCCCGGACCGCCCCGCCCGCCGGGGCGGCATCGCGCCTCGCCGCGCTGTGGCGCCGCTGGCCGACGCGCGCGCTGTGCCGCGGCTGGTCCGGCCAGCGCCTGTGCGAGGCCTGTGTGTCGCGTTTCGCCGCGCCGGCGTTGCGCTGCGCGGGTTGCGCGATCCGCCTCGGCGCCGACGTGCCGCTGTGCGGCGCCTGCGTGCGCGAGCCGCCGCCGTTTGCCGCAGCCATCGCCGCGGTCGACTACGTGCCGCCGTGGGACCGGCTGGTCGCCGGTTTCAAGTTCCACGACCGCATCGACCTCGCCACCGCGTTCGCCGACCGCATGGACGCCGCCTGGCGCGCCGCCCGGCGGCCCGCGCCGCAATGGCTGCTGCCGGTGCCGCTGGCCTCGTCGCGGCTGCGCGAGCGGGGCTACAACCAGTCGTGGGAGCTGGCCCGGCGGCTGGCCGCGCGCTGGCACTGCCGGGCGGACGCCCGAGTCCTGCTGCGCATCCGGGACACCTCGCACCAGCTCGCGCTGCCGCCCGGCCGGCGGGCGGCCAATGTGCGCGGCGCCTTCCTGATCGAGCCTCGCCGCGTGGCCGAACTGGCCGGCCGTCACCTGACGCTGGTCGACGACGTGATGACCACCGGCGCCACCGCGGCCGAAATCGCCCGCGAGCTGCTGCGCGCCGGTGCCGCGAGCGTGGACGTCTGGATGCTGGCGCGCACGCCGGCGCCCGGGGAGTGAACCGATGTTCCGGATCGTGCTCGTCCACCCCGAAATCCCGCCGAACACCGGCAACGTGATCCGCCTCGCCGCCAACACCGGCTGCGAGCTGCACCTGATCGAGCCGCTGGGCTTCTCGATGGAGGACAAGCTGCTGCAACGTGCCGGGCTCGACTATCACGAGTACGCGCCAGTGCGCCGGCACGCGTCGTGGCAGGCGTTCATCGACGCGCTGCGGCCGGACCCGGCGCGGGTGTTCGGCTTCACGACGCGCGGCAGCCGCGGCCTCGCCTCCGTGGCCTGGCAGCCGGGCGACACGCTGATGTTCGGCTCCGAGAGCGCGGGCTTGCCGGCGGCGCTGCGCGAAGGCCTCGCCCCAGCGCAGCGGGTGCGGCTGCCGATGCGGCCGGGCCAGCGCAGCCTGAACCTGAGCAACGCCGTTGCGGTCGCGGTGTTCGAAGCCTGGCGGCAGTGCGGCTACGTGGGGGCGGCGGAGGCGGACACGGGCGCGGGCCCCGCGGGCGACGAGGGCTGAGGCGCTGCCGGATTCGCCGGCCTCACTCCGGCATCACTCCGGCATCATTCCGGCCTCACTCGGGCATCACTCCGGCCTCACTCGGGCATCACTCCGGCCTCACTCCGGCTTCACGCCCGCAGCCCGGATCACCGCCGACCAGCGCTCGCGCTCGCTGCGGATCAGCCCGGCCAGCGCATCGGGCGCGGTGCCGGCGGCGCTGAAGTACTGCGCCAGCAGGCGCCCGCGAACCTCGTCGCTCTTGACGATGCGCACCAGCTCGCGCGAGACGCGATCGATGATGGACTTCGGCGTGCCGGCGGGCGCCAGCACCGCCTGCCAGGAGATCGCCTCGAAGCCGGCGTAGCCCTGTTCCGCCAGCGTCGGCAGCTCGGGCATCACGCTGGCGCGGCCGAGCGTGGTCAGGCCCAGCGGCGTCAGCTTGCCGGCGCGGATCTGGCCGATCGCGATGCCCGGCACCATGAACGAGGCCTGCACCTGGCCCGCGAGGATCGCGTTGACCACCTGCGGGAAGCCCTGGTAGGGCACGTGGACCAGGTCGATGCCGGCGCGCGACTTGAACCACTCCATCGCCAGGTGCGACGCGCTGCCGTTGCCCACGCTGCCGTAGTTCAGCTCGCCCTTCTTCTCCCGCGCGACGCGCACGAAATCGGCGAGCGACGCGAAGCCGAGGCGCGCATCCGCCACCAGCACGTTCGGCGAGGTGGCGATCAGCGACACCGGCGCCAGCTCGCGCAGGGGGTCGTAGCCGAGCTGCCGGCTGAGCAGCGGCGCCGTGACCAGCGGACCCTGGATCGTGAACAGGAAGGTGTAGCCGTCCGGCGCCGCCTTCGCGACCATGCCGGTGCCCAGGTTGCCGCCGGCACCCGGCTTGTTGTCGATCACGATCGGCTGCGCCAGCGCCGCCGCCAGCGGCTCGGCGACGACGCGGGCGACGATGTCCGGCGAGCTGCCGGCCGGGAACGGCACCACCCAGCGGATCGGCCGCGCCGGCCAGTCGGCCGCGCGCGCCGCACCGGCACCCGCGAAAACCGCGGCCTGCGCCAGGCCCTGCAACATCCAGTCGCGACGATTCATCGATGCATTCCTCAGAGGGTGTAGACGTCATGAATCGCACCCGCGCCGGGGCGGCACAGGCTGGGGTAGGCGCGGCGCGCAGCCCAGGCTGGTGCCTGGGCAAGCGCCGCAACGCCCCCCAGCGCCCTGCGCCGCCCCGGCCTTCGGCCCTGAAAGGGCCCCTTCGTGGCCCATGGTGAGGCCCCCAGACGGGCCCACTCGTCGTTGCAAATGCTCGCCGGGCCACCAGCCCGGCTCCGCTTCGCGCCTAGATTGGGCCCGTCTGGGGGCCTCACGCGGGTGCGATTCATGATCGTCTACACCCTCTCAGGCGCCGCGTTGAGCCGGGCGCGGGTGAAGGTTCGGGCCGCTCACAGCTCGTGTTCGGGCCGGGCCTCGCGCCCCATCAGGCGTTCGACGGCGACGGCCGGCGAGGCGCGGCCCTCGACCACGTCGACCACCGCGGCGGTGATCGGCATGTCGACGCCGAGCGCCTGCGCCCGCCGCAGCACCATCGACGCGGTGCTGACGCCCTCGGCGACGTGCCCCAGCTCGGCCAGGATGCGCTCCAGCGACTGCGCGGCCGCCAGCCGCAATCCCACCTGGCGGTTGCGCGACAGGTCGCCGGTGGCGGTGAGAACCAGGTCGCCGAGGCCGCTCAGGCCCATGAAGGTTTCGGGCCTCGCCCCGAGCGCGACGCCCAGCCGCGTCATCTCGGCCAGGCCGCGCGTGATCAGCGCCGCCCGGGCGTTCAGCCCGAGCCCGAGCCCGTCGGCGATGCCGGTGGCGATCGCGAGCACGTTCTTGACCGCACCGCCGACCTCCACGCCGACCGGGTCGTTCGAGGTGTAGATGCGCAGCGAGTCGCCGTGCAGCGCATCCACCGCCTCGTCGGCGAGCGTCGGGTCGCGGCTGGCGGCCACCAGTGCCGTCGGCTGGCCGCGCGCCACCTCGAGCGCGAAGCTCGGGCCGGACAGCACACCCACGCGCAACGCCGGGCAGCGCTCGCGCGCGATCTCGTGGCCGAGCCGGCCGGTGCCCGATTCGAAGCCCTTGCACAGCCACAGCACGCCGGAGGCGGGGTCGACGAGCTGCGTCGCCAGCCGGCCCAGCATCGCATCGAGCGCGGCCATCGGCGTGGCGACGATCACCAGGCCGCCCTGGGCGTGGGCGATGGCCGCGTCGAAGTCGCCCGACACCTGCAACGCCGGCGGCAGCGGCACCTCGTTCAGGTAGCGCGCGTTGCGCCGCATCGAGCGCATCTGCACCACCTGCTGCGGATCGCGCGCCCACAGCCGCACCGTGTGCCGCGCGCTGGCGGACACCGCGATCGCGGTGCCCCAGGCGCCGGCGCCGAGTACGGCCAGGTTCATCGCGATCCGGCGCGCGCCGCTCTCAGGCGCTGGTGATGATGCCGGAGCCGTTGGCCTGCGCGGCCGACTGGGCGCGCTGTGCCTCGAACATCGCCTGGAAGTTCACTTCCGACAGCAGCACCGGCGGGAAGCCGGCGCGGGTGCAGATGTCCGACACGATCGCGCGCAGGTACGGGTACACGATGCCCGGGCAGGCGATGCCGATGATGGCCTGGAGCTGGTCGTCGGGGATGTGGCGGATCTCGAAGATGCCGGCCTGCTTGGCCTCGACCAGGAACAGCGTCTTGTCCTTGACCTTGGTGGTCACGGTGGCGGTGACGCTGACCTCGAAGATGCCGTCGGCGATGGTCTCGGCGCCGATCGCGAGGTTGATGTCGACCTGCGGCTGCACCTGCTCGAGCAGGATCTGCGGCGAGTTCGGCTGCTCCAGCGACAGGTCCTTCAGGTACATGCGCTGGATCTGGAACACCGGGTTCTGCGTATCTTCGTCGGCCATGGTTGTCTCGTCAGGGTATGGGCCGCGGCGCGTGGGCCGCGGAGGCGTCGACGCGCTGGGCGTGCGACGGGGAGCCGATGATTATCACGCCGGCCGCGGGGCGCCCAGACGTGCTTGCAGGTGCCACGGCGGGTGCCGGCGGCGGCGGGCGTACCGGCACGGGTCGCAGGCGCGGACGGGCGCTCCGCCGGCTGCTCAGGCCGTGGCCAGCAGCGGCGCCAGCTCGCCCCGCCGGTCGAGCGCCACCAGCTCGTCGCAGCCGCCGATGTGGCGTTCGCCGATGAAGATCTGCGGCACCGTGCGGCGGCCGGTGATCTCGACCATCGTGGCGCGTTCGGCGGGGTGCAGGTCGACGCGGATCTCGTCGATCTGCTGGACGCCGCGCTGCGCGAGCAACTGCTTCGCGCGCTGGCAGTACGGGCACACCTGCGTGGTGTACATCTTCACTGGGGGCATCGAATCGAACCTCGGAGCGGGTGGCGCGGCGGGAAGCCGCGCCACGGGGCGGGTCAGGCGGATTTCTCGATCGGCAGGCTGGCTTCGCGCCAGGCCACGGTTCCGCCGTTCAGCGCCCGGGTGTTCTCGTACCCGAGCTTGCGCAGGATAGCGACGGCGCGCGAAGCGCGTGCGCCGGTCGGGCACATCACCACCAGCGGCAAGGCCTTGTTCTTCGGCAGCGCGGTGGAGCTTTCGAGCGAGCCGATGGGCACGTTCTTGGCGCCGCCCGCATGGCCGGCGGCGTATTCGGCCGGTTCGCTGACGTCGATCAGCACCGCCTTCTCGCGGTTGATCAGCGTCACCGCCTCGGCGGTGCTCAGCTTGCCGGCCGGATTTCCGCGCGAAACGAGCGGCCACAACAGCAGGCCGCCGGACACCAAGGCTGCGAGCACCAGAAACCAGTTGTCGATCAGGAACTTCACAGGCAATCCCGGCGGGAGGAGATGAGCCTGCGATTATAGAATTCGCGGCCTTCACCACCCCTGGCCGCGCCATGTACAAACTCGTGCTCATCCGCCACGGCGAATCCACCTGGAACCTCGAGAACCGGTTCACCGGATGGACCGACGTCGACCTGACGCCGACCGGCGTGGAACAGGCCAAACAGTCCGGGCGCCTGCTGAAAGCCGACGGCTACGAGTTCGACGTCGCCTACACCTCGGTGCTCAAGCGCGCCATCTGGACACTCTGGTACGCGCTGGATGAGTTGGACCGCACCTGGCTGCCGATCGTCAACGCCTGGGAGCTCAACGAGCGCCACTACGGCGCGCTGCAGGGCCTGAACAAGGCCGAGACGGCGAAACAGTACGGCGACAAGCAGGTGCTCGTGTGGCGCCGCAGCTACGACACCCCGCCGCCGGCGCTGGATCCGGGCGACCCGCGCAGCGAGGCCGGCGACATCCGCTACGCCAAGCTGCCCGCCGGCTCGGTGCCGCTGACCGAATGCCTGAAGGACACCGTCGCCCGCGTGCTGCCCTACTGGAACGACGAACTCGCGCCGGCGATCCAGGCCGGCAAGCGCGTGCTGATCGCCGCCCACGGCAACAGCATTCGCGCGCTGGTGAAGTACCTCGACGGCATCTCCGATGACGACATCGTCAACCTGAACATCCCGAACGGCATCCCGCTGGTCTACGAGCTCGATGCCGACCTGAAGCCGATCAAGAGCTACTACCTGGGCGACCCGGAAGCGGCGGCCAAGGCCGCGGCGGCGGTCGCCAACCAGGGCAAGGCCTGACGGGCCGGGCGGCGGGGCCGCCCGATCCATCGCAACCGCGTCGGCAACCACGTCGGCAACGGGCGATCGACGTCGATACGATCAACCCAGCGCGTCGAGCTCGCGCGCCATCCGCGCCGCCAGCGTGGCGGCCAGCGCCCGCCGCTCGGCGCCATCGGCCGGCTCCGGCGGCAGGTAGCGCACCCGCAGGCGCAGCTCCTGCGCGCCGGCGATCAGCCGCATCGATTCCCACAACGAGGTGTCGCCGATGTAGACGGCCGCCGGGCTGACGGCGTGCCGCGGATCGCTGTAGCGCAGCACCAGCGGCTGCACCGGCACGTGCGCCGAGATCGCCGCCTGCAGCAGGTTGGCGTGCAGCGGCAGCAGGCCCTGCCCGTCCGACGTGGTGCCCTCGGGGAACACCGCGACCATCTCGCCAGCGCGCAGCGCGTCGGCCATCAGGTGCACCACGCGCATCGCGTCGCGCTTGCGGCCGCGTTCCAGGTACAGCGTGCCGGCCGCACCGACGAGCTGCGACACCAGCGGCCACGACTTCACCTCCGACTTGGCGACGAAGCGAGCCCGCGGCACCGTGGCATGCACCGCCATGATGTCCAGCCACGACACATGGTTGGCGACCAGCAGCACGCCGCCTTCCACCGGCGCGCCGTCCACGCTCAGCTCGATGCCCAGCCGCTCGAACAGCCGGGCCGACCACCAGCGGATGCGCTCCTCGCGCCCGGCGCGGTCGAGCCGCGGAAAGCGCCACAGCACCAGCGCGAGCCCGTGCAGCCCGTGCAGCAGGAGGCGGCCGAGCCGCCCGGCCGCACGCCACGACGCCACCCGTTCAGGCCTCGTAGGCCAGCACCCCGCCGACCACCGTCGCGCGCACCCGGCCCGGCAGCAGCGTGCCGCCGTCGGCAAAGGGCGTGTGCTTGCCCTGGCTGCGCAGCGTGTCGTGCTGCACCGTCCAGCGCGCCTCGGGGTCGAACACGCAGATGTCGGCCACGCCGCCTTCGGCCAGCCGGCCGGCGCTCGACGCCAGCGAGCCCAGCGCATCGCCGAGCACGGTCACCGGCCCGGTGGTGACGACCGCCAGCGTGCGGCGCAGCGGCAGTTCCATCTGCTCGCCCCAGCGCAGCGCCAGGCTGAGCAGCAGTTCGAGCCCGGTGGCGCCGGGCTCGGCCTCGGCGAAGGGCAGCGTCTTCGCGTCGGAATCGACCGGCGTGTGGTCGCTGACCAGCGCGTCGACGGTGCCGTCGGCCAGCGCAGCGCGGATCGCGTCGCGGTCGCGCTGCTGGCGCAGCGGCGGCGTCAGCCGCATCGCCGCGTTGAAGTAGCCGATGTCGAGGTCGGTCAGGTGCAGGTGGTTGATGCTGACGTCGCAGGTGATCGGCAGGCCCTCGGCCTTCGCGCTGCGCACCAGCGCGATGCCGGCGGCGCTCGACAGCCGGCACAGGTGCACGCGCGCGCCGGTGTCGCGCACCAGCTCGAAGATGGTGTTCAGCGCGATCGTCTCGGCGATCACCGGCACGCCCGAGAGCCCGAGCCGCGTCGCCAGCGGCCCCTTGGCCGCCACGCCGTTGCCGAGGTAGGCGTCGTGCGGTCGCAGCCAGGTGGTGTAGCCGAAGGTCGATGCGTATTGCAGCGCCCGATGCAGCACCAGCGTGCTGACGATCGGCACGTCGGCGTGCGAGAAGCCGACGCAGCCGGCCTCGGTCAGCTCGGCCATCTCGGTCAGCGCCTCGCCGGCCAGGCCGCGCGTCAGCGCGCCGAGCGGGTACAGGTGCGACTGGTTCAGGTTGCTGGCGCGGAACTTCAGCATCTCGACCAGCCCCGGCTCGTCGAGCGGCGGGTCGGTGTCGGGCAGGCAGACCACGCTGGTCACGCCGCCGGCCGCGGCGGCGGCCATCTCGCTTTCGAGCATGCCTTCGTGCTCGTGGCCGGGCTCGCGCAGGCGCGTCGCCAGGTCCACCAGGCCCGGCGCGACGACCAGCCCGCGGGCGTCGATCGTGCGGCTGGGCCGGAAATCGCTGCTGACGCGGCCGAGGCCGACGATGCGGCCGGCGGCGATCGCGAGGTCGCCGACCTCGTCGCGGCCCGACGCCGGATCGACGATGCGGCCGTTCTGGATCAGGATCTTCATTCGCTGCTGTTCCCCGCGATCGTGGACATCACCGCCATGCGCACCGCGATGCCGAAGGTCACCTGCGGCAGGATCACGCTCTGCCGGCCGTCGGCCACCGACGAATCGATCTCGACGCCGCGGTTGATCGGCCCCGGGTGCATCACGATCGCGTCGGGCTTGGCGAGCGCGAGCTTGGCGTCGGTCAGGCCGTAGTTCTTGAAGAACTCGCCGGCCGAGGGCAGCACCGCGCCGCTCATGCGCTCGTTCTGCAGCCTGAGCATGATGATCACGTCGGCGTCGCGGATGCCTTCGGCCATGTCGTGGCACACGCGCACGCCCATCTCGCGCAGGTCGCCGGGCACCAGCGTCTTCGGCCCGACGGCGCGCACCTCGGGCACGCCCAGCGTCGTCAGCGCGTGGATGTCGGAGCGGGCGACGCGCGAGTTGACGATGTCGCCGACGATCGCCACCGTCAGGTTCGTGAAATCGCGCTTGTAGTGGCGGATCGTGTACATGTCGAGCAGCCCCTGCGTCGGGTGCGCATGGCGGCCGTCGCCGGCGTTGACCACGTGCACGTGCGGCGCGCAGTGCTGGGCGATCAGGTAGGGCGCGCCGCTCTCGCTGTGCCGCACGACGAACATGTCCGCATGCATCGCCGACAGGTTGGCGATCGTGTCGAGCAGGGTCTCGCCCTTGGCGGTCGACGAGCGCGCGATGTCGAGGTTGATGACGTCGGCCGACAGCCGCTTGGCCGCGATCTCGAAGGTGGTGCGCGTGCGCGTGCTGTTCTCGAAGAACAGGTTGAACACGCTCTTGCCGCGCAGCAGCGGCACCTTCTTGACCTCGCGGTCGTTGACCGACAGGAAGGTGCCCGCGGTGTCGAGGAT
>JBGAMJ010000156.1:0-13158 GCA_044223035.1 Piscinibacter sp. | reverse complement strand
CGATGGACGGTCGCGCCAGCCGGACACATGGCTGCATCTGTGCGACAGTTCACGCCCGACCCGTCTTCCCGACCGCCGCCGCGGCGGTCCGTCACGCGCCGATGTCCCGTCTTCCACGCCTGGCGGTGGGTGGTCATCCCCACCTCGTGCTCCAGCGCGGCCTGCCCTCGCAGCCGATCTTCGTCGACGAGTCGGACCGCCGCCTGTTCGTCGACCTGCTGCGCGATGCCGCACGCCAGCACCACGTGGATGTGCACGCCTACGCCTTGCTCGACGACCAGGTCCGCTTGCTCGTCACGCCGGCGTCCGCGGGCGACCTCAGCGTGCTGATGCAGTCGATCGGCCGCCGTTACGTTGCCGCGTTCAACCGTCGCCACGTCCGCTCCGGCACGCTGTGGCAGGGGCGTTTCCGCGCCGCGGTGGTCGACGCGGCCGCCTGGCTGCTGGCGGCAATGCGCTTCGTCGAGGCGCCGGGTGGGCTGGTTGCCGCGTCGGGTTCGGCGCATGCATCGGCCGGCGCCGCCGGTGCGCCGTCGCTGGCGCGCAGCAGCCTCGCGCATCACCTCGGACAGCAGGCGTCGCCGCTCGTGACCAGTCATCCGGCGTATTGGCAGCTCGGCAACACGCCATTCGAACGCGAGGCCGCGTATCGCCGGCTGGTGGAATTCGCGCTGCCGCCGGCCGACGCGGCGCGCCTCCAGGGCGCCGCCGACAAGGGCTGGGCCCTCGGCTCGGAACGTTTCGTGCTAGCGCTTGCGGAGTCGACCGAGCGCCGACTCGGTCCGCTGCGGCGTGGCCGGCCGCCGAAGGTGCTCGCCCGTGGTGCGTAAATGCCGCGCGGCGGGGCAGGCCGGCGGAGTCCTGTGCCGGGGCGGCTCGATCTTGGTCTGTCCCTTATTACTGATGCACCTTGATGGGTTGGCAATTTAATGGTGTCTGACCCTAATTAATAACCATTGAATGCTTTGCTGCGCCGCAGTATCCTGCGGCCCGCTGCATTTTTGCCTTTGCACTGGAGGACGCGATGAGTGATTTCGTGGGTGGTGCCCCGAACCCGGATGCCGGGACTGCGACGACGGATGAACTCGACACCGCCGCCCGTGCCGGCCTGTACGACCCGCAACACGAACACGACGCCTGCGGTGTCGGCTTCGTCGCCCACATCAAGGGCCAGCGGGCGCACTCGATCGTCCAGCAGGGCCTGAAGATCCTCGAGAACCTCGACCATCGCGGCGCCGTCGGTGCCGACAAGCTGATGGGCGACGGCGCGGGCATCCTGATCCAGATCCCCGACGACTACTACCGCGTCGAGATGGCCGCCCAGGGCGTGGAACTGCCGCCGCCGGGCGAATACGGCGTCGGCATGATCTTCCTGCCGAAGGAACATGCGTCGCGCCTGGCCTGCGAGCAGGCGCTCGAGCGCGCGATCCGGGCCGAGAACCAGGTGCTGCTGGGCTGGCGCGACGTGCCGGTCGATTGCGACATGCCGATGTCGCCGACGGTGCGCAAGAAGGAACCGATCATCCGCCAGGTCTTCATCGGCCGCGGCCCCGACGTGATCGTGCCCGACGCGCTGGAGCGCAAGCTCTACGTGATCCGCAAGACGGCGTCGAGCGCGATCCAGGCGCTGAAGCTCACGCACAGCCGCGAGTACTACGTGCCCAGCATGAGCTGCCGCACGGTGATCTACAAGGGCCTGCTGCTGGCCGACCAGGTCGGCAAGTACTACAAGGACCTGCAGGATCCGCGCGTCGTGTCGTCGCTGGCGCTGGTGCACCAGCGCTTCTCGACCAACACCTTCCCCGAGTGGCCGCTGGCGCACCCCTACCGCATGGTCGCGCACAACGGCGAGATCAACACCGTCAAGGGCAACTTCAACTGGATGCGCGCCCGCGAGGGCGTGATGAAGTCGCCGGTGCTCGGCGACGACCTGCCCAAGCTGTACCCGATCAGCTTCGAGGGCCAGAGCGACACCGCCACCTTCGACAACGCGCTCGAACTGCTGGTGATGAGCGGCTACTCGCTCGCGCACGCCGCGATGATGATGATTCCCGAGGCGTGGGAACAGCACACGATGATGGACCCGCGGCGGCGCGCGTTCTACGAGTACCACGCCGCGATGCTGGAGCCCTGGGACGGCCCGGCCGCGATGGTCTTCACCGACGGCCGCCAGATCGGCGCCACGCTGGACCGCAACGGCCTGCGCCCGACGCGCTACATCATCACCGACGACGACCTGGTCGTCGGCGCGTCGGAGTCGGGCGTGCTGCCGATCCCCGAAGACAAGATCGTCAAGAAGTGGCGCCTGCAGCCGGGCAAGATGCTGCTGATCGACCTGGAGCAGGGCCGCATCATCGAGGACGAGGAGCTGAAGAACCAGTTCGCCTCGGCCAAGCCTTATCGCCAGTGGATCGAGAGCGTTCGCGTGAAGCTCGAGGACCTGCCGGTCGTCGCGGCGACCGAGGCGTCGCCCGAGTCGCTGCTCGACCGCCAGCAGGCCTTCGGCTACACGCAGGAAGACATCAAGTTCCTGATGAGCCCGATGGCGCAGGCCGGCGAGGAGGGCATCGGCTCGATGGGCAACGACTCGCCGCTGGCGGTGCTGTCGGACAAGAACAAGACGCTCTACAACTACTTCAAGCAGCTCTTCGCGCAGGTCACGAACCCGCCGATCGACCCGATCCGCGAGGCGATCGTGATGTCGCTGGTGTCGTTCATCGGCCCGCGCCCGAACCTGCTCGACATCAACGCGGTCAACCCGCCGATGCGGCTGGAAGTGCCTCAGCCGATCCTCGACTTCGACGACATGGCGCGCCTGCGCCACATCGAGAAGCACACCCACGGCAAGTTCCGCAGCTATGAGCTCGACATCACCTACCCGGTGGGCTGGGGTGACGAGGGCGTGGAGGCCAAGCTGGCATCGCTGTGCGCCGAAACCGTGGACGCGATCCGCGGCGGCCACAACATCCTGATCGTCAGCGACCGAAAGCTCGACCGCGACCACATCGCGATCCCGGCGCTGCTGGCGCTGTCGGCGGTGCACCAGCACCTGGTGCGCGAGGGCCTGCGCGCCACCACCGGCCTGGTGGTCGAGACCGGATCGGCGCGCGAGGTGCATCACTTCGGCGTGCTCGCCGGCTACGGTGCCGAGGCGGTGCACCCGTACCTCGCGATGGAGACGCTGGTCGGCCTGCACAAGGAACTGCCGGGCGACCTGTCGGCCGACAAGGCGGTCTACAACTACGTCAAGGCGATCGGCAAGGGCCTGTCGAAGATCATGTCCAAGATGGGCGTGTCGACCTACATGTCCTACTGCGGGGCGCAGCTCTTCGAGGCGATCGGACTCGAGAAGTCGCTGGTCGACAAGTACTTCCGCGGCACCGCGAGCCAGGTGGGTGGCATCGGCGTGTTCGAGGTCGCGCAGGAGGCGCTGCGCATGCACAAGGCCGCGTTCGGCGACGACCCGGTGCTCGCGCACATGCTCGACGCCGGCGGCGAGTACGCCTGGCGCGTGCGCGGCGAAGAGCACATGTGGACGCCCGACGCGATCGCCAAGCTGCAGCACAGCGCGCGCGCCAACCGCTACGACACCTACAAGGAATACGCGCAGATCATCAACGACCAGTCGCGCCGCCACATGACGCTGCGCGGGTTGTTCGAGTTCAAGGTCGACCCGGCCAAGGCGATCCCGATCGACGAGGTCGAGCCGGCGAGCGAGATCGTCAAGCGCTTCGCGACCGGCGCGATGTCGCTCGGCTCGATCAGCACCGAGGCCCACGCCACGCTCGCGGTGGCGATGAACCGCATCGGCGGCAAGAGCAACACCGGCGAAGGCGGCGAGGATCCGGCGCGCTACCGCAACGTGCTCAAGGGCATCCCGATCACCTCGGGCACCAAGGTCAGCGACGTGATCGCCGGCAACACGATCGTCGTCGACTACGAGCTCAACGAGGGCGATTCGCTGCGCTCGAAGATCAAGCAGGTCGCGTCAGGCCGCTTCGGCGTCACCACCGAGTACCTGTCGTCGGCCGACCAGATCCAGATCAAGATGGCGCAGGGCGCCAAGCCGGGCGAGGGCGGCCAGTTGCCGGGCGGCAAGGTGACCGACTACATCGGCTTCCTGCGCTACTCGGTGCCGGGCGTCGGCCTGATCAGCCCGCCGCCGCACCACGACATCTACTCGATCGAGGACCTGGCCCAGCTCATCCACGACCTGAAGAACGCGAACCAGCGCGCCAGCATCAGCGTCAAGCTGGTCAGCGAGGTGGGTGTCGGCACCATCGCCGCCGGCGTCGCCAAGGCCAAGGCCGACCACGTCGTGATCGCCGGCCACGATGGCGGCACCGGCGCGTCGCCGTGGTCGTCGATCAAGCACGCCGGCACGCCGTGGGAGCTGGGGCTGGCCGAGACGCAGCAGACGCTGGTGCTGAACCGCCTGCGCAGCCGCATCCGCGTGCAGGCCGACGGCCAGATGAAGACCGGCCGCGACGTCGTCATCGGCGCGATGCTCGGCGCCGACGAGTTCGGCTTCGCCACCGCGCCGCTGGTGGTCGAGGGCTGCATCATGATGCGCAAGTGCCACCTGAACACCTGCCCGGTGGGCGTGGCCACGCAGGATCCGGTGCTGCGCGCCAAGTTCCAGGGCCGCCCGGAACACGTCGTCAACTTCTTCTTCTTCGTCGCCGAGGAAGCGCGCCAGATCATGGCGCAGCTCGGCATCCGCAAGTTCGACGACCTGATCGGCCGCGCGGACCTGCTCGACACCAAGAAGGGCATCTCGCACTGGAAGGCGCGCGGCCTGGACTTCTCTCGCGTGTTCCACCAGCCCGCGGTGCCGGCGGACGTGCCGCGCCGGCAGGTCGAGGAACAGGACCACGGCCTCGGCCGCGCGCTCGACGTGAAGCTGATCGAGAAGTCGCGCCCGGCGCTCGACAAGGGCGAGAAGGTGCGTTTCATGGAGGGCGTGCGCAACGTCAACCGCACCGTCGGCGCGATGCTGTCGGGCGAGCTGATCCGCCTGCACCCCGAGGGCCTGCCCGACCAGACCATCTTCATGCAGATGGAGGGCACCGGCGGCCAGAGCTTCGGCGCGTTCCTCGCCAAGGGCATCACGATGTACCTGATCGGCGACGCCAACGACTACACCGGCAAGGGCCTGTCGGGCGGGCGCATCGCGATCCGGCCGAGCATCGACTTCCGGGGCGAGGCGACGCAGAACATCATCGTCGGCAACACCGTGCTGTACGGCGCGACCAGCGGCGAGGCCTTCTTCCGCGGCGTGGCCGGCGAGCGATTCGCGGTGCGGCTGTCTGGCGCCACGGCGGTCGTCGAGGGCACGGGCGACCACGGCTGCGAGTACATGACCGGCGGCACGGTGGTCGTGCTCGGCAAGACCGGCCGCAACTTCGCCGCCGGGATGAGCGGCGGCATCGCCTACGTCTACGACGACGACGGCCTGTTCGCCAAGCGCTGCAACACCTCGATGGTGACGCTGGAGAAGGTGCTGCCCGAGGCCGAGCAGGCGGTGGCCGTCGACCGTGCGGTGTGGCACAAGGGCCTGGCCGACGAAGTGCTGCTGCGCCAGCTGATCGAGGACCACCACAAGTGGACCGGCAGCCTGCGCGCCCGCGACATCCTCGACCATTGGGCCGATGCGCGCGCGCGCTTCATCAAGGTCTTCCCGAACGAGTACAAGCGCGCGCTGTCGGAGATCAACGCCGCCAAGGAAGCCGGCGCGACGATCGCCAAGGCCCGCGCGCCGGAAACGAAGGGTAAGACCGTGCCGGCCAAGTGACCGGCGGCCCGCCCGAACCGACACCGCAACGCACCGGCCCCGCGGCCACCCGACAACGATCACGCGACCACGCGATCACCGAGACGGACATCAGAGACGACCATGGGAAAAGTCACCGGCTTCATGGAATACGAGCGCCTCGAAGAGGGGTACGAGCCCGTGCAGACGCGGGTCAAGAACTACAAGGAGTTCGTGATCGGCCTCAAGGAGGACGAGGCCAAGGTCCAGGGCGCGCGCTGCATGGACTGCGGCACGCCGTTCTGCAACAACGGCTGCCCGGTCAACAACATCATTCCGGATTTCAACGATCTGGTGTACCGCGGCGACTGGAAGGTGGCGCTCGACGTCCTGCACTCGACCAACAACTTCCCCGAGTTCACCGGGCGCATCTGCCCCGCGCCGTGCGAGGCGGCGTGCACGCTGAACGTCAATGACGACCCGGTCGGCATCAAGAGCATCGAGCACGCGATCATCGATCGCGGCTGGGCCGAAGGCTGGGTGCAGCCGCGCCCGCCGAAGCTGAAGACCGGCAAGAAGGTGGCGGTGGTCGGCTCCGGCCCGGCCGGGCTCGCGGCGGCGCAGCAACTCGCGCGTGCCGGCCACGACGTGACGCTGTTCGAGAAGAACGACCGCATCGGCGGCTTGCTGCGCTACGGCATCCCCGATTTCAAGATGGAGAAGACGCACATCGACCGCCGCGTCGAGCAGATGAAGGCCGAAGGCGTCGTCTTCCGCACCGGCGTGATGGTGGGCGCGCTGCCCGCGGACAGCAAGGTCACGAACTACGCCAAGGAGTCGATCTCGCCGGACGAACTGAAGCAGCAGTTCGACGCCGTGCTGCTGACCGGCGGCGCCGAGCAGTCGCGCGACCTGCCGGTGCCGGGCCGCGAGCTCGAGGGCATCCATTTCGCGATGGAGTTCCTGCCGCAGCAGAACAAGGTCAACGCCGGCGACAAGTTCAAGGGCCAGTTGCGGGCCGACGGCAAGCACGTCGTCGTGATCGGCGGCGGCGACACCGGCAGCGACTGCGTCGGCACCAGCAACCGGCACGGCGCGGTCAGCGTCACCCAGTTCGAGCTGCTGCCGATGCCGCCGGAGCAGGAGAACAAGCCGCTGGTCTGGCCGTACTGGCCGATCAAGCTGCGCACCTCGTCCAGCCACGAGGAAGGCTGCGAACGCGAATTCGCGATCGCCACCAAGGAGTTCATCGGCGGCGAGGGCAAGGACAAGGGCAAGGTCAAGGCGCTGAAGGCGGTGCGCGTCGAGTGGCAGGGCGGAAAGATGGTCGAGCAGCCCGGCACGGAGCAGATCCTGCCGGCCGACCTGGTGCTGCTGGCAATGGGCTTCGTCAGCCCGGTCCAGAGCGTGCTCGACGCCTTCGGCATCGATAAGGATCCACGCGGCAACGCGAAAGCGACTGTCGAGGCGGTCGGCGGCTATGCCACCAACGTCGCCAAGGTGTTCGCCGCCGGCGACATGCGCCGCGGCCAGTCGCTTGTCGTCTGGGCGATCCGCGAGGGCCGCCAGGCCGCGCGCGCCGTGGACGAATTCCTGATGGGGCGCAGCGACCTGCCGCGCTGAGGCCGGCCTCGGCCCACTTCGCGACGGCCGGAGGGCAGGCAACGGCGCGACGGTGCGCCACCTGTCCGCCTTGCGCCTGATTTGTCTCTTTATTGCAACGTTTTTGGGCAATACGTCAAGCGACGTTGAGTCAAATATCACAGACTGCTCTCCGTAGTCACCGCAGTACGGGGAGCAGTCATGAACGCCTTGTCTCGTGTTGTCCTGGCGGGCGCGACCGCGTGTTGCGCGGCCGGTTCTGCTCACGCGGTGTTCATCGACTTCGATTCGCCGCTGCCAGCCGGCATCTCGATCGCGTACTTCGACAATCCGAAGGCGCCGCTCGCCGCGCTTCCGGTCACGCTGGCGGAGAGCCTGCAGTACCGCGGTTCGGCGATCGCCAACAGCGGCCAGGCGCTTCTGCTGCGCTGGGACACGATCAACTTCGGCAGCTACGGCGCGCTGTTCCGCTTCGACACGCCACTCGCGTCGTTCAGTGCCATCGGCAACGACTTCGGCGGAGCGGAAGTCGATGACAACGAGATCGTCTTCCTGACCGCTTTCGACGCGGCAGGGGCCGTGATCGCGACGAGCACGACGCACGAGGCCTACGCCCGCCCGAACCTCCAGCACGCCTCGATTGCCGCGCCGGGCATCGCCGCGGTGGCGTTCAGCTTCAGCACCGACCTCGGTTTCTACATGGTCGACAACGTCGTCGCGAGCGTGCCGGAACCGCAGACCGCCGCGCTGATGGCCTTCGGCGTCGCAGCGCTCGCCTTCGTGCACCGCCGCCGCCGGAAGGCCGGCTGACGCGTCCGTCTCCGGCCGTTGCGCCTGTCCTGCGGCGCGCGGCACTTTGACCGGGCTTGGTTGCGCCTAGGCGACTCTCCGTCGGCTGCGATCGGTGGTTTCACCTATGATCGATGGCTCCGGCGGCCTCCGCCGGATGCTTGCTGACCCGGCCCATGACAAGTCCAACAGAGCCCGCTGCCGATGAACCTCGCCCGCTGGTCGAACTCCGACAGGTGACCTGCGGCTACGCCGACAAGGTGGTGCTGCGCGACGTGAGCCTGCGGGTGCCGCAGGGCAGCGTGGTCGGCCTGATGGGCACCTCGGGCGGCGGCAAGACGACGGTGCTGCGGCTGATCGGCGGCCAGTTGAAGCCGATGTCGGGTGATGTCCGCTTCGACGGCGTCGACCTCGCCGGCCTCGACCGCGAGGGCTTGTACGCGGTGCGGCGTCGCATGGGCATGCTGTTCCAGTTCGGCGCCCTGTTCACCGACCTCACGGTGTTCGAGAACGTTGCGTTCCCGCTGCGCGAACACACCGATCTCGGCGAGACGATGATCCGCGACCTGGTGCTGATGAAGCTGAACGCCGTCGGCCTGCGCGGCGCGCGGGATCTGATGCCATCGCAGATGTCCGGCGGCATGGCGCGTCGCGTCGCGCTGGCGCGGGCGATCGCGCTCGATCCGGAACTGATCATGTACGACGAACCCTTCGCCGGGCTCGACCCGATCTCGATGGGCGTGTCGGCCCGGCTGATCCGCGACCTGAACGACGCGCTGGGCATCACCAGCATCGTCGTGTCGCACGACGTCGAGGAAACCTTCTCGATCTGCAACCACATCGTGTTCATCGCCAACGGCGGGCTGGTCGCGCAAGGCACGCCGCAACAGATGCGCGACAGCGACGACCCGCTGGTGCGCCAGTTCGTCGATGCCCAGCCCGACGGGCCGGTGCGCTTCCACCAGCCGGCAGACCCGGTCGAACACGATTTCGGGCTCGAGGTGGCGCGGTGACCCGCCGCTCGCCAACGACGGCGGGGTGCCGGTGAAGGCCTTCGACCTCGCCGCGCTGGGCTTCGCGGTGCGCTGCAAGCTGGCCGATTTCGGCGCGGCGGCGCGGCTGTTCGCGCGCCTGGTGGGGCTCGGCGGCGCGGCCTTCCGGCGTCCGCGGCTGGTCGTCGAGCAGGTGTTCTTCGTTGGCAACCGTTCGCTGTCGATCATCGGCGTGTCGGGCCTGTTCGTCGGCTTCGTGCTGGCGTTGCAGGGCTACTACACGCTGCAACGCTACGGCTCGGCCGAGGCGGTCGGGCTGCTCGTGGCGTTGTCGCTGGTGCGCGAACTCGGCCCCGTGGTCACGGCGCTGCTGTTCGCCGGGCGCGCCGGCACCTCGCTGACCGCCGAGATCGGCCTGATGAAGGCCGGCGAACAGTTGTCGGCGATGGAGATGATGGCGGTCGATCCGGTCAGCCGCATACTGGCCCCGCGGTTCTGGGCCGGCGTCATCGCGATGCCCTTGCTGGCGGCGGTGTTCAGTGCGGTCGGCATCCTCGGCGGCTGGTTGGTCGCGGTGCCGCTGATCGGCATCGATCCGGGCGCCTTCTGGTCGCAGATGCAGGGCGGCGTCGAGGTCTGGGCCGATGTCGGCAACGGCGTCGTCAAGAGCATCGTGTTCGGCTTCACCGTCACCTTCGTCGCGCTGCTGCAGGGGTTTGCCTCCCGGCCGACGCCCGAAGGCGTGTCGCAGGCGACCACGCGCACCGTCGTCGCTGCGTCTCTGGCCGTGCTGGCGCTCGATTTCGTGCTGACGGCGATGATGTTCTCTCTCTGAAGGCGCGCCAGTCGCGCGAACGCAACGATGCAGAAATCAAGGCATGACGTTTGGGTCGGATTGTTCGTGCTGATCGGCGCCGCCGCGGTGCTGTTCCTGGCACTGAAGGCCGGCAACCTGCTGAGCCTGAACTTCGACGAAACCTATCCCGTGACGGCCAAGTTCGACAACATCGGTGGGCTGAAGAACCGCGCCGCGGTGAAGAGCGCCGGGGTCGTCGTCGGGCGCGTCGAATCGATCGCGTTCGACACCAAGACCTTCCAGGCCGACGTGGTGCTGCAACTGCAGAAGCGCTATGCGTTCCCGAAGGACAGCTCGGCCAAGATCCTGACCTCCGGCCTGCTCGGCGAGCAGTACATCGGCATGGAGCCCGGCGGCGACGAGAAGAACCTGGCCTCGGGCGACGTCATCACGCAGACGCAGTCGGCAGTGGTGCTCGAGAACCTGATCAGCCAGTTCCTGTTCAACAAGGCCGCCGACGCCGGCAATGCCGCGCCAGCCGGCGCCGCGGCCACCCCGGGAGCAAAAAAGTGAAAGCCTCGAAACCGGCCGGCGCGCTGCTGCGCGGCGCCGCGCTGATCCCGCTGCTGCTGCTGGCCGGCGGCTGCTCGACCCTCGGCGCCAAGGGTCCCGGCGAGAAGCTCGACCCGTGGGAGAACTGGAACCGCAAGGTGTTCTCGTTCAACGAGTCGCTGGACGCGAACGTGCTCAAGCCGGTCGCCACCGTCTACCGCGACGTGATCCCGCAGCCGGTGCGCCGCGGCGTCGACAACGTGTTCGGCAACGTTGCCGATGCGTGGTCGGCCATCAACAGCGTGCTGCAGGCCAAGATCTCCAACGGCATGGAAGACCTGATCCGGGTCACGACGAAC
Organism: Piscinibacter sp.; assembly: GCA_044223035.1. Classification (GTDB taxonomy): domain Bacteria; phylum Pseudomonadota; class Gammaproteobacteria; order Burkholderiales; family Burkholderiaceae_C; genus JBGAMJ01. The sequence continues at coordinate 2,316 of JBGAMJ010000156.1, read as the reverse complement.
ACGCTGTTCGGCGTCGGCGGGCTGTTCGACGTGGCGAGCGACCTCGGCATCGAGCGCCATCCGGAAGATTTCGGCCAGACCCTCGGCCGCTGGGGCGTCGGTGCCGGCGCATACATCGTGTGGCCGCTGATCGGGCCGTCGACGATGCGCGAATCGATCGCGATGCCGCTGGACCTGGCGGCATCACCGGCGCAACTGGTCGACGACGGCGCCAGCTATGCGGCGATCTCGGTGTTGCAGATCATCAACGCCCGCTCCAACCTGCTCGGTGCCACGCAGGTGATCGATGACATCGCGCTCGACAAGTACACCTTCGTCCGCGATGCCTACCTGCAGCGGCGGCGCAGCCTGGTGTTCGACGGCGATGCGCCCGACCTGCCCGACGACGGCGCCGACGACGCCCCGCCGGCACCGGCGCCGGCGAAATGAACCGCGGGCGGACACTCGCAGACTGTCACCGCCGGTTTCGAATCCGTTCTGAACTGCGGGCGCCCGTGCGTCTCCAACACCGCTGCGCCTCCGGGCGACTCTCCACGAGGATCCGATTTCCATGAACAAGCAACGAATATTCGCGCTGGCCGCCGCTTCGGCCCTGCTGCTGGCCCACGCCGCGGTGCCGGCGGCTGACGCACCGGCGACCGGCACCACCGCCGCCACCACCCCGGCGGCGACGCAGGCGCCCGAGGCGTTGATCAAGCAGGTCTCGACCGACGTGCTCGATTCGGTGAAGGCCGACAAGGCGATCAAGTCCGGCGACGTGCAGAAGGTGATGGTGCTCGTCGACGCGAAGGTGATGCCGTACGTCAACTTCCAGCGCATGACCTCGCTGGCGGTCGGCCGCTACTGGCGCCAGGCCACGCCGGAGCAGCAGAAGCGCCTGCAGGACGAATTCAAGACCCTGCTTGTGCGCACCTACTCCGGCGCGCTGTCCCAGGTGCAGGATCAGACCGTGCAGATCAAGCCGATGCGCGGTGCGGCCGACGCCAAGGAAGTCGTCGTGCGCTCGGAAATCCGCGGCAAGGGCGACCCGATCCAGCTCGACTACCGGCTTGAACAGGTCGACGGTGGCTGGAAGATCTACGACGTGAACGTCGCCGGGATCTGGCTGGTCGAGAACTACCGCAACAGCTTCGCGCAGGAGATCGGCGCGAACGGCATCGACGGGCTGATCGGCAAGCTGGCCGATCGGAACAAGGCGTCGTCGGCCGCCAAGAGCTGAAGTCGGCAACGCGCGAGATGCTGCTGCTGCCGGCCACCGTCACCGCGCGCGAGGCGCGCGACACCCTGCGCATGCTCGCGCAGGCCTTGCGGCACGAACCGGACAGCGGCGTCGTCGTCGATGCCTCCGGGTTGCAGCAGTTCGATTCGGCCGCGCTCGCGGTGCTGATCGAGTGCCGCCGCCTGGCGCAGGCCTGGGGCCGTGCCTTCGGCGTGCGCCAGGCACCGCCGAAGCTGGTGAAACTCGCCGGGCTCTACGGCGTGCAGGAACTGCTGTTGCTGGAGGCGCCAGCGACGGCAATGGCGACGCCGGCCGCTCAGGTCGGCGTGTAGCGCTTCGCGCGCAGGTTGCGCTTGATCTCCTGCAGCACCGGCCGTAGTTCGCCGGGAAGGCGCAGCGCCACCGCGGTGGTCAGGATGTCGATCACGATCAGGTGCAGCAGCCGCGACACCATCGGGCTGTAGCGGTCGTAGTCTTCCGGGTGGTCCACCGCCAGCAGCACGTGCTGCAGGTTGCTCTGCGCGGTCAGCGCCAGCGGGGAGCCGCTGGCGGTGATCAGGATGATCGTGGCGCCCTTGCGGCGCGCGATGTCGCTGGCGTCCAGCAGGTCCCGGCTGCGGCCGGAGTTGCTGATGATCACCGCGCAGTCGCCCGGGCCGAGCATCGTGGCGCTCATCACCTGCACGTGTCCGTCGCTGATCGCGACGGTGTTGACGCCCAGCCGGAAGAACTTGTGCTGCGCATCCTGCGCGACGATGCCGGAATTGCCGACACCGTAGAACTCGATGCGCCCGCCGGCGCGGGCGGTTTCAGCCAGCGCCTCGATCGCCCGCTCGAAGGCGTGGCCGGCCGCGTCGTTGCGGTACTTCAGCAGCGCCGATACGGCGTTGTCGATCACCTTGACGATCACGTCGCCCGGCTTGTCGTCTTCGTCCACCGAGCGGTGGACGAAGGGCACGCCCTCGTTGACGTTGCCGGCGAGCTTGCGCTTGAAATCCGCCAGGCCGTCGTAGCCGACGCTGCGGCAGAAGCGCACCACCGTCGGCTTGCTGACGTGCGCCCGCTCCGCCAGCTCGCCGACCGGCAGGCTGGCGAAA
>JBGAMJ010000155.1:0-13312 GCA_044223035.1 Piscinibacter sp. | reverse complement strand
GGTCATCGTGGTGTTCCGTCAGGGCGCGCTTGCCGGTGCCGGACGCGGCGGACCAGTGTACGTGCCGGGCCTGGCGCCGCATCCGTCGTCCCGCCGCGCGCGGCGGCGTGCCGCGCGAGGGCGCGTCGTCAGGTCATCGGACGCCGCGGCGCCGGCTTGAGCCGCGTCGATAGAATCGGCCGCTTTTCGCGGGGGCACCATGTTGCAAGCGTTCGCCATCCTGCTCGTGTTCCAGTTGATCGGCGAGGTGGCGGTGCAGGTGCTGCGAATGCCCTTGCCGGGGCCGCTGGTCGGCATGCTGCTGCTGTTCGGCGCGCTGGTGTGGCGCGGCGGCGTGCCCGACTCGCTGCGCGAGACCGCCGGCAGCCTGCTGCGGCACATGATGCTGCTGTTCATCCCGGCGGTGGCCGGCGTGATGATGTACTTCGACCGCGTCTCCGCCGAATGGCTGCCGTTCTTCGCCGCCGGCATCGGCGGCGCCGCGATCACGCTGGCGCTCACCGCGCTGACGCTGCGCTGGCTGCTGCGCCGCCGGGAGCCGCGCGCATGAAGCACGGCGTGTTCGAGATCTGGGTCTTCCTGGCGGGCTCGCCGCTCCTGTGGCTGACGCTGACGCTGTTCGCCTACCTGGGCGCGTTCTGGCTCTACCAGCGCAGCGGGTTCCACTCGCTGGTCAACCCGGTGGTGATCGCCGTGGCCGCGATCGTCGCCGTGCTGGCGATCACCGACACGCCGTACCCGACCTACTTCGACGGCGCGAAGTTCGTTCATTTCCTGATCGGCCCGGCGACCGTCGCGCTCGCCGTCCCGCTGTACACGCAGCTGCCGCGCCTGAAGGCGATGTGGCCGTCGCTGCTGGTGGCGCTGCTGGTCGGCTCGCTGACGGCGATCGTCACCGCCATCGGGATCGGCTGGGCCTGCGGCGGGTCGACCGAGACGCTGCTGTCGCTGGCGCCGAAGTCGGCCACCTTGCCGATCGCGATGGGCGTGGCCGAGAAGATCGGCGGCGTGCCGTCGCTGGCCGCGGTGGCGGTGGCGATCACCGGCATCTCCGGCGCGATGATGGCCCGCTCGCTCCTGAACCTGCTGCGCATCGACGACTGGGCGGTGCGCGGCTTCGCGGTCGGCATCACCTCGCACGCGATCGGCACCGCGCGGGCGCTGCAGGCCAATGAAACCGCCGGCGCGTTCTCGGCGCTCGCGATGGGCCTGAACGGCATCGCGACCGCCTTGCTGCTGCCGATGCTGATGCCGCTGCTGCGGCGCCTGCTCGGCGGTTGACCTGCGGCTGAACTGCGGGTGAACGGCGGGTGATCGGCGGCTGGACCGCAGCCGAGCCGACGCGATTCGGCTCCCGCGGGACGGCTCGCTCTCAGCCGCGCGCGCGCATCGCCATGCGTGCCTGCACGAACTGGAACGCGTGTTCCACCGCCTTGGCGATCGCCCGCTCGTTCTCGACACGCTCGCGGTCGGCCAGGTAGAACGCGTAGTCCACGTCGTGGCGGATGTAGCGCGGCGGCAGCCGGTTCAGCGCGACGCAGGCGACGTCGGCCAGCACCTTCGGGTCGGCCATGTGCGGGAACTGCGTGGCGCTGCGGCGCACGGCATCGAACACCGGGCGTTCGTGGTGGTTGTGAATGGATTCGAAATCGTCCATGGGGGCCTCGCTGCGGGTCGCGGCGAGTGTCGCCCTGCCGTAGGGCGGGCCAGCGCGGGAATTGAACCGGTCCGGCGGACCAGTTCCGCGGAACGGTGCCCCTGGCCCGGCGGGCCGCGCCTCGCTCGGTGTACTGCACCCGACACGCGCTCCCGCCCGGCGGCGCCCCGTGCCGGGCGCCGGCGCGTCACAGCCCCTGTTCGACGTCCTGCAGCTTGAAGCGGGCGAGCGCCAGGTTCGCGCGGTTCTTGTCGAGCAGTGCCAGCAGGAACAGGTCCGGATGGCGCGCGACCGTGCGCAGCACCTGCTGGCGCGAGCCGGCGCTGGTCATCACCTCGTCGACATGCTCGGGCAGCCCCATGCTGCGGGCGGCGCGCTGGTGGGCGCGCAGCACCTGCGCGCTGGCGGCGGCAGCGAGGTCGAGGTCGGTCGCGCCGGCGTCGCGCTGCTCGCGCGCGAGCACCAGCCCGCTGCCGCCGTCGACCACCGCGCAGCCGATCAGCCCGTCGACCGCCAGCATCTCGGCCAGTGCCTGGCGCGCGCGCTGCGGGTCCAGCCGCATCGGGCCGCTTCGCAGCGGGGTGCGGATCGGCGCGGTGGCGGCGTCCGGCACGATGTCGGCGCCGAGGCCGGCCGGCGTCGTGTGCGGGCCGTCGCCGCCTGCCGCGAGTTCGTCGGCATCCCAGCCGGGCTGCGACTTGACCTGGTTCCACATGCCGAGCATCGCGTTCCAGACCGACGAGGCGCTGGTCAGCGGTTCGCTGATCAGGTGCACCCGCAGCAGCGACGGCCAGCCGATGCTGCCGATCTTGTTGCCGATCCACACCGCGCCCGGCGGCAGCATGAACACCAGGTGCGGGCAGCGCCAGGTCGCAAGCGCGGTGGCGTCGTGCAGCGCCGCCAGCAGCGCGTCGATCGCGTGCGGCTGCATCGGGCCGATGATCACCGTGCTCATCTGGCTGCGTTCCATCAGCGCCACCGGGATCTCGGCGTTCTCCGGGCCGGGGGCGCGCACGTCGGCGTGGTAGATCTTCAGCGTGTCCTCGTGGCGGCGGACCAGCGTGGTCCGCTCGATGGTCGCCAGCGTGCGCAGCGTGGCCTGGTCTCGCAGGTGCAGCCGCTCGATCGGCTGGCCGCCCGCGTCCGACAGCGCCTTGACGACCGCGCCGGCCCACACGCCGACCGGATCGAGCAGCGTGATCAGCCGGCTGGCGGTTTCGAGGTCGGAGCGCGTCGACGCGAAGTGCTCGCGGATCGCCTGGGCCGGCGAGCCGCTGACCACCAGATCGTGCTGGTGGCGGTCGACCATCTGGCCACGCTCGTTGACCTCGGTCGCCGTGCTCTGCAGGATCGGCGTGGCGGCGAACGACTCGGCCGGTTCGCCCGCGGACGCGACGGCGCCCTCCGTGGCGCTGCGCCGCGACTTGTCTGCACCGAGATCGCCGAACAATGAAGAAAGCAAACCGATCTCCCCTGGCGGGCCGGCAGGCCGGCGGGTATCGGCGTCAGCGCCTGCAACAAGCGCGTCCAACCGTGACGGACATGGAATGCCGCAGTCTAGACGCTCGTACACCGCGCTTCCACCCGGCGCGGCGCGATGTTTTGTGCCGAAAACCGGCTCGGCGGGGCTCCGACCGAGCGCCGCACCATCGCGCTGAACGCGCTCGGGCTCGCATAGCCGAGTTCGGCGGCGATCTGCGCCATCGGCAGGCGGCGCGCCGCCAGCGACAGTGCCTTGGCCAGCAGCACCTGCTGGCGCCACTGCACGAAGCTCGTCCCCAGCTCGGCGCGGAAGAGCCGCGCCACGGTGCGGGCGGACGCGCCGGTGCCGGCGGCCCAGGCGTCGAGCGTCTCGTGCCGCCCGGGGTCCTCGATCACCGCTTCGCACAGCGCGCGCAGCCGCTTGTCGGCCGGCCGGCCCACACCCAGGCGCCGCGGCCGGGCGCGACGGAACTCGTCCTGCACCAGCGCGCAGATACATCGCTCGCGCTGCAGCGCGTCGCCATCGAGCGGCGGGCCGACGCCGTCTGCCCGCGCGTCCATCTCGAGCCCCAGCGCGCGCAGCAGGTCGGACACCTCCAGCACGCGGCAGTGGCGCCAGTCGGCGTCGGCGGGGCGCGGCACGCCAGGCCCGTGGCGGCCGCGCGGCTGGTGCAGGTAGAGCGTGCGCAGGTCGCAGTCCTCGACCACCGTCACCGCGTGTTCCACGCCCGGCGGGATCCACAGCGCGCGCGACGGCGGGACGATGTAGGTGCCGTGCTCCACCGTCAACCGCACGACGCCGGTGTTCGACAGCGCGAACTGGCCCCAGGCATGGCGGTGCGGCACCACCCGCGTGTCGGCGCTCAGGTGCTGCTGCTTGGCGCGCAGCGGGCGCGCGGCGGTCGGCGTGTAGAGGTGCGGCGTCAGCGGATCGACCGCCGCCGGCGGCGTGGACTCGGGCCCTTGCATGGTTGGCAGGATCTCGACAGAAGTTGTCTGCCTATCGTAATCGTGCAAGGCGCCGACTGCCTACCATCTCGGCTCGTCACCCTCCGCCTCGCCACCGCGCGCCCCCTGTCATGAACACCTCCGCTGCCCCCGCCGCCACGTTGCGCCGGGACGCCTCCGTCATCGGCCTGGTCGGCCTCGCCCACGGCATCAGCCATTTCAGCCAGCTCCTGCTGGCGCCGCTGTTCCCCTGGCTGAAGGATGCGTTCGGCGTGAGCTATGCGGAACTCGGCCTGCTGATGTCGGTGTTCTTCGTCGTCTCGTGCACGGTGCAGGCGCTGTCCGGCTTCGTCGTCGACCGCTTCGGCCCGCGGCCGATCCTGTTCGGCGGGCTGGCGCTGCTCGGCCTGGCGGCGTTCGGCTTCGCCGCCAGCACCAGCTACGCGATGCTGGCGGCGTTTTCCGTCCTGGCCGGCATCGGCAACGGCGTGTTCCACCCGGTCGACTTCACGCTGCTGAACCGGCGCGTGCACCCGTCGCGCCTGGGCCATGCGTTCAGCGCGCACGGCATCAGCGGCGCGCTCGGCTGGGCGCTGGCGCCGGCGCTGCTGGTGCCGTTGACGCTGGCCTTCTCGTGGCGTGTCGCGCTGGCCGGCGCCGGTTCGCTGGCGTTCGCGGTGTTCGCGCTGCTGTGGGTCTTCCGCGACCGGCTGGCGCTGGAGCCGCTGGCCGCGCCGCGCGCGGCGGGCTCGCGCGCGGCAGCCGGCGGCAGCTTCGCCTTCCTGTCGATCCCGGCCGTGTGGATGTGCTTCGGCTTCTTCCTGTTCTTCGCCGCGGCGCTGAGCGGCGTGCAGGCCTTCGCGCCGGAGGCGGCGCGCCAGCTGCACCAGGTGCCGGCGTCGCTGGCGGCGATCTGCCTCAGCGTCTACATGGTCGCCAGCGCCTGCGGCATGGTCGCCGGCGGTTTCCTCGCGGCCGACCCGGCGCGCTGCGAACGCATCGTGGCGGCGGGCGTCGGCGTGGCGGCGCTGGTGGCGCTGACGATCGGCTTCGCCGACATCCCGGCGTTGGCCGTGCCGGTGCTGTTCGGCGTGATGGGCGCCGGCGCCGGCATCGCCGGGCCGTCGCGCGACCTGATCGTCAAGCGCTCGGCGCCCGACAACGCGACCGGCCGCGTCTACGGCGTCGTCTATTCCGGCCTGGACATCGGCCAGGCGCTGGCGCCGTTGCTGTTCGGCCTGCTGATGGACCACCACCGGCCAGCCCAGGTGTGGCTCGGCATTGCGATCTTCCAGGCGGCGTTGATCGCCAGTGCGTTCAACGTGCGCCGCGTGCGGCGCACCGCGCTGGTTCCGGCCTGACGGGCCGGCCCGGCGGCGCACTGGCGCAACTCACGGCGCACCCGCTGCCGTGCCGCCGAGGCCGACAGCCGGCGTCGGGGGCTGTCACCGCCAGCGGCTACGATCTCGCGATGCCCCAATCCGAGACATCCCCGCGCCCGGCCGGCCATGCGCTGGTCGAGGCGCTGATCGAGCAGGGTGCCGACACCGCGTTCGGCGTTCCCGGCGAAAGTTACCTGGCCGTGCTGGACGGCTTCCACGAGCAGCGCGAGCGCATCCGCTTCGTCGCCTGCCGGCAGGAGGGCGGCGCCGCGTTCATGGCCTGCGCCCAGGGCCGCCTGACCGGCCGCCCCGGCCTGTGCTTCGTGACCCGCGGCCCGGGCGCCACCAATGCCAGCATCGGCCTGCACACCGCCTGGCAGGACAGCGTGCCGATGCTGCTGTTCATCGGCCAGGTCGGCAGCGACGTGCGCGACCGCGAAGCCTTCCAGGAACTCGACTACCGCGCCGTGTTCGGCCCCAACAGCGGCGGCTTTGCCAAGTGGGTCGGCGAGGTGCACGACGCCGACCGCCTTCCCGAGTACGTGGCCCGCGCGTACCACATCGCGCTGCAGGGCCGGCCGGGCCCGGTGGTGCTGGCGCTGCCCGAGGACATGCTGGCCGCGCCCACCGCCGCGCCGGTGCTGCCGCGCATCGAGCCGGTGCAGGCCTGGCCGGCGCCGGGCGGCCTGCGCCGGCTGCGCACGATGCTGCTGGCGGCCGAGCGCCCGTTCGTGATAGCCGGCGGCGGCGGCTGGGACGAGGAGGGCACCCGCGCGCTGCAGCGCTTTGCCGAGAACTGGCAGTTGCCGGTCGGCTGCGCATTCCGCTTCCAGGACCTGTTCGACCACGGCCACCCGCTGTACGCCGGCGACGTCGGCATCGGCATCGACCCGAAGCTGGCCGCGCGCATCCGCGACGCCGACCTGCTGATCGCGATCGGCCCGCGCCTGGGCGAGATGACGACCGGCGGCTACACGCTGATCGAGGCGCCGCGGCCGCGCCAGCGGCTGGTCCACGTGCACGCCGGCGCCGAGGAACTGGGCAGCGTCTACGCCGCCGACCTGCTGCTGCAGGCGTCGATGGGTTGTGCCGCCAAGGCGCTCGAGACGCTGGCCGCGCCGCGCGACCTGGCCTGGGCCGACTGGTCGCGCGCCGCCCGCGCCGACCGCGAGGCCAACGAGATCGCCCCGCCGGTGGCGCCGCTGGACATGGCGCAGGTGGTCAAGACGGTGCAGCGGCTGGCGCCGGCCGACACCATCGTCACGAACGGAGCCGGCAACTACTCCGGCTGGCTGCACCGCTACTGGCGGCACGCCTCGCTCGGCACGCAGCTCGCACCGACCTCGGGCGCGATGGGCTACGGCGTGCCGGCCGGCATCGCCGCGTCGCTGCTGCGGCCGGGGCGCACCGTGGTCACGTTCGCCGGCGACGGCGATTTCCTGATGACCGGGCAGGAACTCGCCACCGCCGTCGCGCACGGCGCGCGGCCGATCGTGATCGTCGTCGACAACGGCACCTACGGCACGATCCGCATGCACCAGGAGCGCGAATACCCGGGGCGCGTCAGCGGCAGCGACCTGGTCAACCCCGATTTCGCGCTGCTCGGCCGGGCCTTCGGTTTCGCGTCGGACACGGTGGCGGACACCGCCGCCTTCGAGCCGGCCTTCGCCGCGGCATTGGCGCGGCGCGAGCCGACGCTGCTGCACCTGAAGCTGGACGTGGACGTCAGCACCACCCGGACGACGCTCGGCGCGTTGCGTGCCGCGGCGCTGGCGCGGCAGGCCGGCCGAGGCGGGTGAACCGGATGGAGCGCGCGACCGGGACGAAGCCCGCGACGGTGACGGCGACAGTGCCGACGAGCGCGCCCGGGGCGCTCAGGCGTCGTAGCGCCCGTCGATGAACAGCGGCTTCGGCGGGCCGTAGAAGGCCCAGGTGCCGCGCCCGGCCTGCTTGGCGCGGTACATCGCGATGTCGGCGGCGCGCATCATGCCCTCGGCATCCGCCGCATCTTGCGGGTGCAGCGCGATGCCGATGCTGGCGCCGACCTGCAACGGCACGCCGGCACGCACGATCGGCTCGGCCACCGCCTGGATGATCTTCTGCGCGACGAGTTGCGCATCGGCGCCGAGCACCGGCTGGTTCAGCAGCACGACGAACTCGTCGCCGCCCAGGCGTGCCACCGTGTCGGACGCACGCACGCAGCCGACCAGCCGCCGCGCCACCGTCACCAGCACCTCGTCGCCGGCCGCGTGGCCATGCGTGTCGTTGACGTTCTTGAAGCCGTCGAGGTCGACCAGCAGCAGCGCGACCACATGCTCGCGCCGCAGTGCCTGTCGCAGCGCCTGCTGCAGCCGGTCGTCGAGCAGGCGGCGGTTCGGCAGGCCGGTCAGCGCGTCTTCCTGGGACAGCCGCAATATCGCGGCCTCGCGCTCGCGGCGGTCGCTGATGTCGCTGAACACGCCGATCATCCCGCGGCGCGGCTCGGCGGGGTCGAGTGCGCGAGCGAACAGATGCACCCACGTCACCGAGCCGTCGTGGCGGCGCACCGGCATGTCGCCCTCGTACGGCACCCCGTCCTGCAGCGCCTGCGCGCTGCTGCCGAAGGCGTGGTAAGCCTCGTCGCCGGAGAAGAACACCCGCGACGACTGCCCGACCAGCGAGCCGGGCGGCGCGAGCAGCATCTGCTCCAGGCAGCGATTCGCCCGCACGATGGTGCGGTCCCGGATCTCGACGATGCCGACCGACGCCAGGTCGAACAGCGCCTGCTGGTCGGCCAGGCTCTGCGCAAGCGCGGTGCGCGCCCGCTGCACCTGAGCGACCAGTTCGTCGTTGGCGAGGCGGGTGCGCACCGACTCCTCGCGCTGGCGGCGCAGGTGGCGCTGCTCGCCGATCAGGAACAGCAGGTCGATGAGGACCAGCGCGGCCAGCGCCAGGTAGCCGGCTTCGGCACGCACGGCGCAGGCGGCGGCCAGTGAGAGCATGGGCGGCAGCACGAAGCCGTAGAACACCGGGCTGACGCCCAGGACGCTCAGCGTCGCGGTGATCACGCCGAGCAGCGTGACCATCGCGACGATCGCGAGGTCGGGCCGGGACGGCAGCAGCCCCAGGGGCAGCGCCGCCCAGACCAGCCCGAGCGACGTGATCTCGAGCCAGAACCGCTGCTCCCAGCGCGCCGGGTCGGCCACCGGCTGCGGCTGGCGCAGGTAGGCGCGGCGCAACACCGTCAGCCACAGCATGATCACCACCATCGCGCCGATCCAGGACGCCAGTGCGGCGTCGGGCACGGAACCGTGCAGCCCGAGCGCCAGCAGCGCGCCGGCCAGCAGCGCGAAAAGCTGGGCGCGCATCGACCCCATGTAGAGGTGGTGCGTGCGGTCGGCGCGGATGTGGTGGTCGATGTCCGCGGAGTCGCGGTCCAGCGGCGAACGGTCGGCCGGGATCATCGGGTCGGGAGCACTGGAGGCCAGGCGCAGGTCGGGGTATTCAGTCTGCAAGGGTAGCAGGGCCGGTGCCGGCGTGGATGATCGAGATGGCGTGCCGGATGATTCCAGCCCGTCCGCTCGCGCCGGTTCCGCGCCGGTTCCGCGCCGGTTCCGCGTCGGCAAGTGCCCGCCGTGGCCGCCGTGGCCGCGGGCACATGCCGTTCCGGCGCACCGGCCGCTCGGCAGGCGCGGCCGGGCCGCGCCCGCTATGCTGCGCCGCCATGCGCCGCGACACCCACCACCCTGCCTTCCGCCACCGGGACCCATCGTCCGCCGGCATCCGCCAGACGGTGCGCGCGGCGGCGATCCTCGCGACCGCTGCCGCCATGGGCCTGGCGACCGGCTGCGCCACGCCGCCCGGCACCGGGGCGGCTGCCGGCGCCCCGGGTGCGATGAACGCCACGGGTGCCGCCGGCGCCCAGACCACCGAGCCCCTCGGCCTGTGGCGCATCGACCAGGCCCGCACCGAGCCGATCCTCGACCGCCGCCGCGCCCGCATCGAATTCGGCCCCGAGGGCCGGCTCAGCGGCCACACCGGCTGCAACTCGCTGAGCGGGCGCTACACGCTGGTCGGCAGCGTGCTGACGATCGGCCCGGTGGCCACCACTCGCATGGCCTGCGGCGAACTCCAGCGCGAACAGGAGGACAGGATCCTGACCGCGCTCGAACTCGCGACCAGCGCGCGGGTGCGGCCCGATGGCCTGCTCGAGCTGCGCGATGCGGACGGCCGCGGCGTGCTGCGCGGCACCCGCTTCGAGCCGGCGCCCTGAGGGCGGCACGCCCGAGGTGGCAATCCGGCGTCGGGCACCCGCGCGTCAGCCGCGCCGACGCCCCGCCATCAGCAGCACCACGCCGGCCAGCACGATGCCGGCGGCGGCCCACTCGCCGGAACTCACGACCTCGCCGCCCAGGCCGACGCCCAGCAGCATCGCGATCACCGGGTTGACGAAGCAGTAGCTCGACGCCAGCGCCGGCGTGGCGCGGCTGAGCAGCAGCATGTAGGCGTTGAACGCGATCAGCGAGCCCGCCACGACCAGGTACACCCAGGCTGCGACGGCTGCCGGCTGCGGCGGCCATTGGGCGGCGAGCGTGGCGTATTCGCCATCGAACGCCGCCAGCGCGAGCAGCACCACGCCGCCGCACAGCATCTCGCTCGCGAAGCCCACGGCGCCGGGTGCCAGCGGCAGGCGCTTCTGGCTCAGCACGCTGCCGATCGACCAGGTCACGCAGGCGACGCAGATCGCCAGCAGCCCGGCCGGCGAGGCCTGGAAGCCGGCACCCTGCGTCAGCAGCAGCACGCCGGCCAGGCCGACCACGATGCCGGCCGCCTCGAGGCGCGTCGGGTAGATGCGCGAGAGCGCCATCAGCACCGCCATCAGCACCGGGATCACCGCGATGAACGCGACCACCAGCCCGGAGCCGACGGTGGTCTCGGCCTGCGCCGTGCCACCCATGCCGCCGCCCAGCATCAATGCGCCGACGATGGCGGCATTGCCCCACTGCCGCGGCGTGGGCATCGGCGCGCCGCGCCAGGCCGTCCAGGCCAGCAGCAGGCCGCCGGCGACGATGAATCGGGAACCCATCTGCACGAACGGCGGGAGGCTGACCAGCGCGATCTTGATCGCCAGGTAGGTCGAGCCCCAGACCAGCCAGGTGGCGAGCAGGCAGGCGATGACGAGCGGCGGCAGGCCGCGGCGGGGGGCGTCCGGCAGCGCGGCGCCGGCGGGGGAGAGGGCGGTGGACATGGCGGACTCGACGACGGAACGGGAAGCGGGCCGGGGACTGGCGGCAGGGCAGGAGGGCCGTTATCGTATGCAGGCTCCCGCAGCCGATACAGCCATGAATGAAGAACAATGGCTGCGTCCGGTGTGGATTTCCAAGGTTTGCAAGGGGAAACGCCTTGAATGCCATCGCCCCCGCCGCTGCCGCGGCCTTCGACGCCTACGACACCCGCATCCTGGCCGAACTGCAGGCCGACGCGCGGCTGTCGATGGCCGAGCTGGGGCGGCGCGTGCACTTGAGCCAGCCGGCCGTCACCGAGCGCGTGCGCAAGCTCGAAGGCGCCGGCGTCATCACCGGCTACCGCGCCACCGTCAACCTCGGCAAGCTCGGCTATGGCATCCGCGCGGTGATGCGCGTCGGTCGCGCAGAATATGCGCGGGTGATCCAGGCGCTGCAGCAGACGCCCGAGGTGGTCAATGCCTACAACGTCACCGGCGAAGACAGCTGGATCTTCGAGATCGCGGTGGTCGACGTGGCCCATCTCGACGCCGTCGTGACCCGCTTCTGCCTGCTGACCGAGACCTCGACCTCGATCATCCTGAACGCCGCGCGTGAGCACCAGCCGATGCTGCCGCCGCGCCCCGAGAACGTGAACGCACCGATCAAGAAAGTGGAGAACGCCTGATGAGCGCGATGCCCGAGTTTTCGACCTGCGACCTGTGCGATGCCCACAAGCAGGACGCCGAAGGCGGCGGCGACAGCGGCTTTCGCGTGCTGCCGCCGGTGTTTCGCGAATTCGGCGGGCGCACGCGCTTCGCCGGGCCGGTGGCGACAGTCAAGTGCCACGAGGACAACACCGCGGTCAAGGCGCTGCTCGAATCGCCCGGCGACGGCCGCGTGCTGGTGGTCGACGGCGGCGGCTCGCTGCGCCGCGCGCTGATCGGCGGCAACATCGGCGCGTCGGCCGCGCGCAACGGCTGGGCCGGCGTCGTCGTCGACGGCTGCGTGCGCGACGCGGCCGAACTGGCGGCCTGCGACGTCGGCATCCGCGCGCTGGCGCTGATGCCGCTGCCCACCGACCGCCGCCAGGACGGCCGGCGCGACGTGCCGGTGCAGGTCCAGGGCGTGTGGATCCACCCCGGCGACTGGTTGTACGCGGACGCCGACGGCATCGTCGTGCTGTCGCGCCCGGAATGAGCCCGTCGGGCTGCCCCAAGGGCGAAAACTCCCGCTCGGCGGGACCGGCCGCAGGCCGAAGGGTGCCCCGGTGAGCCCGGCAGCCGGTGTCGAAGTCGCGGCGGAGCAGGCGGCGCTGATCGGGCGCCGCGTGTCGATCAACGTCGCCAGCAGCGACGCCGCGCGCCAGCCGCACCTGATGCGCGCGCTCGCTGCCCGGCTGTCCGACGATCGACGCGAGGTGACTGTCTTCCTCGGTGCCGACGCCGCCCGCCAGGTGCTCGACGACGTCCACGCCAACGGCCGCATCGCGGTGGTGTTCAGCGAGCCGTCGACGCACCAGACAGTCCAGCTCAAGGGGCGCGACGCCCGCGAGGTGCCGCTGCTCCCCGGCGACCTGGAGCACGTGCAGCGCCACGCCGGCCGCTTCGCCGACGAGCTCGCGCTGATCGGCTATGACCGCGACCTGGCCTTCGCGATCCTGAGCCACGTGCCGGACGACCTGGTGGCGGTGCAGTTCAGCGTCGAATCGGTGTTCGAGCAGACGCCCGGCCCGCGCGCAGGCACGACGCTCGCGCCGCACACCGTCTGAACCACATGCCCTGCCGCATCGGTGCCATCCGCGCCTGCTTCGAAGGGGCGATTCCGGGCGTGATGGCGACCGCGTCGCCCGACGGCACGCCGAACGTGACCTACGTGTCGCAGGTCGAATACGTCGACGAACAGCACCTCGCGCTGTCGTTCCAGTTCTTCAACAAGACGCGCGAGAACGTGCTGGCCAACCCGCAGGTCGAGCTGATGGTCATCCATCCGCAGACGGCGGCGATGTTCCGGCTGCAGGCGCGCTACCTGCACACCGAGACCGAAGGGCCGCTGTTCGAGCGCATGAAGGCCAAGCTGGCCGGCATCGCCTCGCACACCGGCATGAGCGGCGTGTTCCGGCTGCTCGGCTCCGATGTCTATCGCGTGCTGTCGATCGAGCGCGTGCCCGGCCCGGCGCTCGCCGCACCCGCGCCGCGGCGTTCGCCGCTGGCGGTGCTGCGCGCCTGCTCGGAAAGCCTGAATGCGTACACCGAACTCGACGAGCTGCTCGCCGGCGCGCTGGCCGTGTTCGAGCGCGAACTCGACGTGCGCCACTGGCTGCTACTGATGCTCGATGAAGCCGGCGAGCGCCTGTACACGCTCGCGAGCCGCGGCTACGGCGCCTCGGGCATCGGCGCCGAGATCGCGCTCGGCGAGGGCCTGATCGGCGTTGCCGCGCGCGTCGGCACGCCGGTCCGCATCGGCCATGCCACGGCCGAATACGGCTACGGCCGCGCGATCCGCGCGGCGGCCGCCGACGGCGGCCTGCTCGATGCGCTCGAAACCGAAATCCCGCTGCCGGACCTCGCCGATTCGCACAGCCAGATCGCCGTGCCGATCCGCGCCTGCGGCCGGCCGCTCGGCGTGCTGTACGCCGAGAG
>JBGAMJ010000154.1:0-13204 GCA_044223035.1 Piscinibacter sp. | reverse complement strand
GCGATCTCGTCGAAGTGCATGTAGAAGTAGTCGCCCGAGATGCCGCCGAAGGCCACGATGTCGGCCTCGCCGACGGTGCGGCGGTGCGTCAGCAGCGAGTCGCCGATGCGCAGGTCCTCGAAGTGGCGGCGGAACGGGTGGACCTCGCTCTCGCGCACGCGGGCGCCGCGCACGTGCTCGCCGGTGACGGCCGCGAGCATCGTCGGCGAGCCCTGCACCGCCGCGCGCTGCAGGTAGTGCTTGACGGCGCGCAGCCCGCCCAGCTCCTCGCCACCGCCGGCGCGGCCCGGGCCGCCGTGCTTGAGCACCGGCAGCGGCGAGCCGTGGCCGGTCGATTCGACGGCCGACTCGCGGTCGAGGATGTGCAGCCGGCCGTGCGTGGCCGCCATCGCGGGCACGGCGCGCGCGGCCACCGCCGGATCCTTGGTCACCAGCGTGGCGACCAGGCTGCCGCGGCCGCGCGCCGCCAGCGCCAGCGCCTCGTCCAGGTCGTCGCAGGCGAGCAGCGTGCTGACCGGGCCGAAGGCCTCGATGTCGTGCACCGCATCCACCTCGAACGGCCGCTCGCAGCTCAGCAGCGTCGGCGCGAAGAACGCGCCTTCGGCAACGTCTTCGCCGCGCGGCGCGAAGCCGTCGCGCCCGCTCAGCAGCAGGCGCGCACCGCCCGCCACGAGCTGCGCGACACGCTCGCCGACGTCCGCCTGCTGCGCGTGCGAGGCCAGCGCGCCCATGCGCACGCCCTCGAGCGCCGGATCGCCGACCACCGTCTTCGCCAGCCGGTCGCGCAGGCGCTCGGCGACCGCGTCGAGCTGCCGCCGCGGCACGATCGCGCGGCGGATCGCGGTGCATTTCTGGCCCGCCTTGACCGTCATCTCGCGCGCGACCTCGCGCACGAACAGGTCGAACTCCGGGTCGTCGGGCGTCACGTCGGGCGCCAGGATCGCGCAGTTCAGCGAATCGGCTTCGGCGTTGAACGGCACCGACTGGCGCACCAGGTTCGGGTGCACGCGCAGTTTGGCCGCGGTGTCGGCCGAGCCGGTGAAGGTGACGACGTCGGCGCCGTCCAGCCGGTCCAGCAGGTCGCCGGTGCCGCCGATCACGAGCTGCAGGCTGCCCTCGGGCAGCAGCCCCGAATCGACGATCAGCCGCATCGCCGCCTCGGCCACGTGGCTGGTGGCGCTGGCGGGCTTGCCGATGCACGGCATGCCGGCCAGGAAGCTGGGCGCGAACTTCTCCAGCAGCCCCCAGACCGGGAAGTTGAACGCGTTGATGTGCAGCGCCAGCCCACCGCGCGGCACCAGCACGTGCGTGCCGGCGAAGCCGCCCTGCTTGCCCAGCGGCATCGCCGGGCCTTCGTGGACCAGGTTGCCGGAGGGCAGCTCGTTGCTGCCGATGCCGGCGTAGGCGAACAGCGTGCCGGCACCGCCCTCGATGTCGATCCAGCTGTCGGCGCGCGTCGCGCCGGTGTGGGCCGACACCGCGTACAGCGCCTCCTTGTGCTCCAGCAGGTACTTGCCGAGCGCCTTCAGGCGCGCGGCGCGCTGCTGGAAGTCGAGCGCCATCAGCGCCGGCAGGCCGACGCGGCGGGCGTGCGACACCGCCTCGGCGAAGTCGATCGATTCGGCGTGCGTGGCGGCGACCGGCCGGCCGTTGACCGCGCTGCGCAGCGTCTGCGCCGGATGGCGGCCGAGCCAGCGGCCGCCGATGTAGCTCTGGAGGGTGGAGACCATGGGGTGCTTTCGTCGGGGTCTGGGGGATGTCGGGCCGCAGCCGGCTGGGCGGTGGGGCGGCGGCCGCGTGAGTGGGTCAGGCCGCGGCCTTGTGGCCGAGGCCGAGGTAGGTGTCGATGATCCGGCGGTCGTTCAGCAGCGACTGCGCCGGGCCGGAAAGCGCGACCGCGCCCATCTCGAGCACGAAGCCGCGGTCGGCCACCTGCAGCGCGGCGCGGGCGTTCTGCTCGACCAGCAGCACCGCCACGCCGAGCTTGCGCAGCGACGACACCACCTGCAGCACCTCGCGCACGATCAGCGGCGCGAGGCCGAGCGAGGGCTCGTCGAGCATCAGGAGGCGCGGGCGCGCCATCAGCGCGCGGCCGATCGCGAGCATCTGCCGCTCGCCGCCGGAGAGCGTGGCCGCCATCTGCGCGCGGCGCTCCTTGAGGCGCGGGAAGATCGCGAACACCTCGTCCATGCGCGCGCGCTGGTCGCGCTGGCCGCGGCGCCAGCGGGCGAAGCCGCCGAGCAGCAGGTTGTCCTCGATCGACATCTCGCCGAACAGCTCGCGCTTCTCGGGCACCAGCGCCACGCCGCGCGCCACCATCGCCTCCACGCCGGGCCGGGCGATGAGCTCGCCGCAGACCGCCAGCGAGCCGCTCGACGGCAGCAGCCCCATCGCGGCGCTCAGCAGCGTGGTCTTGCCGGCGCCGTTGGGGCCGATCACAGTGACGATCTCGCCCTCGTGCACCGTCAGCTCGACGCGGTGTACCGCCTCGACCGGGCCGTAGGAGACGCAGAAGTCCTTCAGTTCGAGCACCGGGGTGCCGGTGGGCGCAGGGGCGGACGCACGGGTGGGCGCGTCGGGGGTGGGAGGGGTCATCTTGTTCATGCGGCAATCCCCAGCGGTTCGTCGGCGCCGCCGAGGTAGGCGTCGAGCACCTTCGGATCGGCCTGCACCTGTTGCGGCGTGCCGGCGGAGATCACGGTGCCGAACTCCAGCACGGTGATGCGGTCGGCGAGGTTCATCACGAATTCCATGTCGTGCTCGACGACGAGGATGCCCAGGCCCTCGGCACGCAGTTGCGCCAGCAGCGTCGCCAGCGCCTTCTTCTCGAGGTGGCGCAGGCCGGCGGCGGGCTCGTCGAGCAGCAGCACCGCCGGCTGGCCGGCCAGCGCGCGCGCGATCTCGACGATGCGCGGCTGGCCGAGCGCGAGCGACGCGGCCGTGCTGTCGGCATGCGCGCCGAGCCCGCAGCGCTCGATCTGGCGGCGCGCCTCGGCCAGC
The DNA here is from genome assembly GCA_044223035.1 of Piscinibacter sp. Lineage (GTDB taxonomy): Bacteria > Pseudomonadota > Gammaproteobacteria > Burkholderiales > Burkholderiaceae_C > JBGAMJ01. The sequence continues at coordinate 10,204 of JBGAMJ010000154.1, read as the reverse complement.
AGCGCGGCTTCCTCGGCGCGGTCCAGCCGCAGCATCGAGGCGATCCAGCCGCGCCGGGCACGCCGGTGCGCGCCCAGCGCCACGTTCTCCAGCACCGTGCGCTGGCCGAGCAGCCGCACGTGCTGGAAGGTGCGGCCCAGGCCGAGCCGCGCGAACTCGCGCGATGGGTGGCCGGTCATCGCCTGGCCCATCAGCCGCACCTCGCCGTCGCTCGGGTCGTCCACGCCGGAGATCATGTTGAAGAAGGTGCTCTTGCCGGCGCCGTTCGGGCCGATCAGCGCATGCACCTCGCCGGCCTTCACATCCATCGTCACCGCGTTGTTGGCGATCAGCCCGCCGAAGCGCTTGCTGACCGATCGCGCCTCCAGCAGCGCCTGGCCGCGCGGCGGCAGTTCGCGGCGGGCCAGCGGCGCGGGCTCGGTGGACAGGCGCGGCGCCGGCTCGGGCCGCAGGAAGCGGCGGCCGATGGCGGCGACGCTCGGCCACAGCCCGTCGGCGAAGCGCTGCAGCACGAACAGCATCAGCAGGCCGAACACGATCACCTCGAAGTTGCCGCTGGTGCCCAGCAGCTTCGGCAGCCAGTCCTGCAGCTGCTCCTTCAGCAGCGTGATCAGCGTGGCGCCGAGCACCGCGCCCCAGAGATGGCCGGCGCCGCCGACCACCGCCATGAACAGGTACTCGATGCCGATGTTCAGGTTGAACGGCGTCGGGTTGACGAAGCGCTGCATGTGCACGTACAGCCAGCCCGACACGGCCGCCAGCAAGGCCGCCAGCACGAACAGCTTGATGCGCTGCCGGCCGGTGTCCACGCCCATCGATTCGGCCATCACGCGGCCCGATTTCAGCGCGCGGATCGCCCGGCCCTCGCGCGAATCGAGCAGGTTGTGCAGCGCCCACAGCGCCAGCAGCAGCACCGCCCAGATCACCACGCCGAGCGCGCGCGGCGAGGCGAGCGACAGCGGGCCGACATGGATCGGCGGCACGCCGGTGATGCCGGTGAAGCCGCCCAGCCACTCGATGTTGCCGAACAGGAAGTACAGGCTGAGCCCCCAGGCGATCGTGCCCAGCGGCAGGTAGTGGCCCGACAGCTTCAGCGTGATCGAGCCCAGCCCCCAGGCGACGGCGTACGCGAACACCAGACCCAGCACCAGCCCCAGCCAGGGCAACAGCCCGGCCGGCACGCCGCCGAGCGCCGACAGCGCCGCCGGCGAGGTGCAGACCCAGGCCGACGCATAGGCGCCGACGCCGACGAAGGCGGCCTGGCCGAACGAGGTCATGCCGCCGACGCCCGTCAGCATCACCAGCCCGACGGCGACCAGCGCGTACAGCCCGATCGTGTTGAACACGGTGACCGTGAAGTCGGGCAGGAAGCCCCAGGCCAGCGCGAAGGCAGCAACGGCCGCCAAGGTGAATTGGCGCGAAGTCATTCCTCGTCCTCCACATGGCGGCTCTTCAGCGAGCGCCACCACAGCACCGGGATGATCAGCGTGAACACCAGCACCTCCTTGTAGGCGCTGGCCCAGAACGACGAGAAGCTTTCGAGCTGCCCGACCAGCAGCGCCCCGCCGAGCGCCAGCGGGTAGCTCGACAGCCCGCCGACGATCGCCGCGACGAAGCCCTTCAGCCCGATCAGGAAGCCGGTGTCGTAATACACCGTCGTCAACGGCGCGATCAGCAGGCCCGAGACCGCGCCGATCAGCGCCGCGAGCGCGAAGCTCAGGTCGCCGGCGAGCTCGGTCGGGATGCCCATCAGCCGCGCGCCGACGCGGTTCATCGCGGTGGCGCGCAGCGCCTTGCCGACGATCGACCGCTCGAAGAACAGGAACATCGCGACCACCAGCGCCAGCGCGACGGCCACCACGACGATCGACTGCCCGCCGATCGTCAGCCCGCCGATCTCGAAGCGCGCCTCCGAGAAGGCGGGCGTGCGCGAGCCCTCGGCGCCGAAGAACAGCAGCCCGAGCCCGACCAGGATGCCGTGCAGCGCCACCGACACGATCAGCAGGATCAGCACCGTCGCGTCGGCCAGCGGCCGGTAGGTCAGCCGGTACAGCAGCGGGCCGAGCGGCGTGATCAGCAGCAGCGTGGTCAGCGCCTGCAGCGCCAGCGACTGCGGCTTCACCACCACCGCGAGCAGCGCCGCGGCGGCCGGCAGCACCACCGCCCACAGCAGCGTGGCCGGCCAGTCGACCGCCAGCCCGCGGCGCCGGCGCAGCACCTCGACCCCCAGCGTGGCCGCGGCCAGCGCGAGCAGCAGCCACAGCGTGGCGGGCACGTGGGCGCCGTTCAGCGCGGCCATCGTCAGCGCGCCGAAGGCCACGAACTCGCCCTGCGGGATGAAGATCACCCGCGTGACCGAGAACACCAGCACCAGCGCGAGCGCCATCAGCCCGTAGACGGCGCCGTTGACGATGCCGTCCTGCCCGAGCAGGAGGGCGATTTGTAGGTCCATGAGGTTTCGCTTCCATCGGGCGCCGGACGCGCCCTGGGGGGTCGAGGATCGGGAGCCAGGCCCCCGGGTGTCGGTGGCCGCCGGCTCAGCGCGCGGCGGCCGGCGGGATCGTTGCCCGCGTCAGGGCACGTACTTCCACGCGCCGTTGGTCACGGTCACCATCACCCGCGCCCGCTGGTCCAGCCCCAGGTGGTCGGTCGGCGAGGTGTTGAAGATGCCGTGCGCGCCCGCCAGGTCCTTGACCTGCTCCAGCGCGTCGCGCAGCGCCGCGCGGAACTCCGCCGTGCCCGGCTTCGCCTTCTTCAGTGCCACCGGCACGGCGGCCGTCATCAGCAGCCCCGCGTCCCACGCGTGCGCACCGAAGGTCGACACGCTGCCCTTGCCGTTGGCCGCCTCGTACGCGGCCACGTAGGCCGCCGCCGACTTCTTCACCGGATGCCCCGCCGGCAACTGCTCGGCCACCAGCACCGGCCCGGCCGGCAGCAGCGTGCCTTCCACGTCCTTGCCGCCCACGCGCAGGAAGTCGGCATTCGCCACCCCGTGCGTCTGGTACACCTTGCCCGCGTAGCCGCGCTCCTTGAGCGTCTTCTGCGGCAGCGCCGCCGGCGTGCCCGAGCCGGCCACCAGCACCGCGTCAGGCTTGGCGGCCATCAGCTTGAGCACCTGCCCGGTCACCGACGTGTCGGTGCGCGCATAGCGCTCATTGGCCACGATCTCCAGCTTCTTCAGCCCCGCGGCCTTGCCGAATTCCTGGAACCAGCCTTCGCCGTAGGCGTCGGCAAAACCGATGAAGCCCACGCGCTTGACCCCGGCGTTGGCCATGTGCTCGGCGATCGCCAGCGACATCATGATGTCGTTCTGCGGCGTCTTGAACACCCACTTCTTCTTCGCGTCCACCGGCTCGACGATGCGCGCCGAGGCGGCCATCGAGATCATCGGCACCTGCGCCTCGGACACCACGTCGATCATCGCCAGCGAGTTCGGCGTGGTGGTCGAGCCCAGCACGATGTCGACCTTGTCCTCGCTGACGAGCTTGCGCGTGTTGCCCACCGCCTTGGTGGTGTCGGAGGCGTCGTCCAGCACGATGTAGTTCACCTCCTCGCTGACGAGCTTGCGCGTGTTGCCCACCGCCTTGGTGGTGTCGGAGGCGTCGTCCAGCACGATGTAGTTCACCTTCTGCCCGGCGATCGTCTGCGGCATCAGCGCCACCGTGTTCTTCTCCGGGATGCCCAGCGATGCCGCCGGCCCGGTGGCCGACAGCGTCACGCCGACGGTGATGTCGGCCTGGGCGAACGCGGACGCGGTGGCGAGTGCCAGCGCGATCCAGGTTTTCGTGGGGTTCATGTGCGGGAGTCTCCGGAGGGTGGTGTGGCGCGCGGTCGGCATCGCCGCGCTGCTCGATCGTACGGGTGGTCGATCGGGCGGTCGAACGGCCCGTCGAAGGAGCGCCGGACTCTAGTGGCCCGGGCGCCGCCCGGCAAGACTGACTGGCAGCGAACGCCCGCATCCGCGGTGTCTCGCACGGCCGGCCGCAGGGCGCTGCGTGAGGCTCACGACCGGGCGAAGCCCGTGTCCGCGGCCGGTGGATCAGGTCAGATCAGCTGGTCGACTTCCGGCACCGCGCCGCGCAGGTAGATCAGCGCGCCGTCGACGCTCGTGATCGGCGAATGCAGTGCGCCCTCGTGCGCGAGGTGGAAGCCCCCCGCCGGCACGGTCAGCTCACCGATCCGCAGTGCGCCTTCGAGCACCACGCATTCCTCGTCGCGCGGATGCCGGTGTGCCGGCAGCACCGCCCCCGGCGCGAATCGCAGCAGGTACGACATCACTCCCTCCGACTCGTTCAGCACCTTGATCGCGATGCCCGGCAGGAAGGCCTGCCAGGCAGGCGGATCGCCGGCGTCGAAAGGGCGGCCGGGCTCCGGCGCGAGGGCGTCGCCCTGCACCGTCAGGTGGCGGGTCTCGGCGGCGGCGATGCGGTTCAGCAACTGGCGCTTGACGCGGCCGGCCAGTTTCGGGTCGGGTACCAGTGCGGATGGATCGGCGTTCAACACCGCGAGGATGTCGTCGTCGATCGCCGCCTCGTCGGGCGCGATCGTCCGGACAGCCGGACGGGGCGGGGGGGTCGGGGCGGAGGTCATGGTCGTATCGTCGTCGGGTTCGAGTCGTGGCGCGGGAACAGGGTCATGGGAACGGGGCACAAGAAGAGTGGCGTGCTGCGTCAGCGCGGGCACAGGCGTTCGCGCAGGTGGCCGTGCGCGCGCAGGATCAGCGACTTCACGGTGCCCAGCGGCAGGCCGGTCTCGCTCGCGATCTGGCTGTGCGTCAGCCCGCGGAAGTAGGCGAGCCCGAGCATCCAGCGCTCCTGGGCGCCGAGTTCGGCCAGCGCGGCGTGCAGGCGGCTGCCGGATTCGGCGTGTTCGAGCAGGTCGGGCGGGCCGGGGTCCTCGCTCGCGATCTCGGGCACATCGTCGCCGCTGGCGGACTGCTCGGCCTGCAGGCGGCGCTGCCGCAGCGCGTCCAGCGCGCGGGTGCGCACGATCGTCAGCAGCCAGGTGACGGCGCTGCCGCGTTCGGCATCGAAGCGCGCGCAGTCACGCCAGGCCTGGAAGTAGGCGTTCGACAGCACGTCCTCGATATCGTCGCCGCCGCGCAGCATCCGGCGCGCCAGCGCGCTGGCGTAGCACAGGGTCTGGTCGTAGAAGGCTTCGAAGGCGCTGCTGCGGCCGTCGGCGGCCTGCCGCAGCAACGCGGCGAGGGACTGATCGCGAGCGGCGCGTGCCGCATCGACGGGGTCCGTCGGCGGGGCCGGGGGCAGGCCCGCGGCGGCGTGTGCCGGGGCGAGGTGTTCGGAGGGCGTGCTGGACATCGTCGGCAGCGTGTAGGCGGCGCCGGGGGCACTTCGGCCGGCCGATCCGGTCCGCCCGCCCGCCGCCGGGCGCAGCGGGTCGAGAGCCCGCAAAGGTAGCAGAGGCGCCTGCCGGGCGCCACCCGGCCGCGCGGCGCCAGGCGTGGATGCAGCAACAGCGGTCACGAGGGATCCTCCATGCCGGCGTCTACGTCGCGGCCCGGGGATCGGATGCAGACGGTGTGCGCTCTGCGATCTCGGCGACCCTGTCAATTGCACCGAGTTGGTGCAATTCCGCAACGGAACCGGGTCCTCGGGCCGGCGCGGGGCACGCCCACGACCGGATGGCTCAAGGATCGAGCAGTCCCGGCCGACCGTGTCAGGCGGCGATGCCCTGCGGCGCCAGCGCGATCTGCGCCGCTGCGCGCACCACGTCGCCGACGACGATGACCGCCGGGCTGCCGAGCCGCTCGCGGCGCAGCGTCTCGGCCAGCGCGCCGAGCGTGCAGCGCACCCAGCGCTGCTGCGGCAGCGTCGCGTGCTGCACGACAGCCACCGGCGTCCCGGCCGAAAGCCCTTCGAGCAGGCCGGCCTGCAGCGCGGCAGCCGAGGCCACGCCCATGTAGACGACCAGCGTCAACCCTTGCGCCGCGGCGGTGGCCAGCGTCGGCCAGTGCAGCCCGGCCGCCGCGCCGGTGGTGTCGCGCCGCGCGTGGCCGGTCACGAACATCACGCCGTGGGCATGGTCGCGGTGCGTCAGCGGCACGCCGATCGCGGTGGCTGCCGCCAGGCCGGCAGTGATGCCGTTGACGACCTCGACCGCGATCCCCTGCGCCCGCAGGTGCTCGGCCTCCTCGCCGCCGCGGCCGAACACGAACGGGTCGCCGCCCTTCAGGCGCACGACGGTTTCGCCGGCCAGCGCGGCGGCGGCCATCAGCTTCTCGATGAAGGCCTGCGGCGTGCTCGCGCAGCCACCGCGCTTGCCGACGTGCACGATCCGCGCCGACCGCCGCGCATAGCGCAGCACGCCGTCGCCGACCAGGTCGTCCACCAGCAGCAGCGTGGCCGCGCGGATCGCGCGGATCGCCTTGACGGTCAACAGCTCCGGGTCGCCCGGGCCGGCGCCGACCAGGTGGACGGATCCGGCGCGGCGGGGCGAGGAGGTCGTCGGGGCGGGGTGCGGGGGTGTCATGGTCGAGCGCATGGAACGGTGGTGAGCGGTGGTGGTCAGGCGGTCTTCTCGTCGGCCGCGCCGAGCTGGCACGCGGCGAGCGCGCGGCGCAGGCAGTCGACCTGCTGCATCAGCGGCCCGGGCGCCGGCTTCTCGCCGCTGACCACGGACTGGATGTAGAGCGCGGTGGTGGCCGCGTCGGTGGCGCGCGGCAGCACCGGCAGCTCGGTCAGCACGCCTTCGCGCGCGGGCAGCGACAGGTCCGGCCGCGGCGTGCCGTGCACGAACACGTCCAGCCGCGGCAGGCGGCGCGGGTCGGCGACCGGCTCGCCCTCGGTGCCGCGCATCAGCAGCGCGTTCGCGTGGGTGTGCTGCAGGAAGGTGGCCAGCGCGGTGCCGTACTCCGGGTGGGTGTGGTTGACGACGCGCAGCGCGGCGCCGCCGCGCGTCGGGTCCAGCAGCTTGGCGACGGTGTGGCCGGGGTTGCGCAGGCCGATGACCCAGCGCGCGTCGAGCAGGCGCGCGAGCGGCGGGCACAGCACCTCGGTCGGCACGAAGACCGGCTCGTGGCGCGCCCAGGCATGCGGGATGTCGCTGCCGTCGGCGGCGATCGGCAGGCCGAGGTCGTGGAACACCTCGGCGGTGGTCACGCGGCCGGGGTCGCGCGAGGGCCCGTGCACCAGCACCGAGACGCCGTCCTGCGCCAGCAGCAGGGCCAGCAGCGCGGTCAGGTTGGGCAGCTTGCGCGCGCCGTTGTAAGACGGCAGCACCACCATCGGCACGCCCGGCCGCACCGGCACGCAACGCTCCTGGGCCGCGTCGAGGAAGCCGGCGAGCTCCTCGGTGGTCTCGCCCTTGATGCGCATCGCGATCGCGAACGCGCCGATCTCCAGCTCGGTCACGCGGCCGTCCAGCACCTGGCTCATCAGGTCGTAGGCCTGGGCCTGGTTCAGCGAGCGCGCGCCTTCCTTGCCGCGCCCGATTTCCTTGATGTAGTGGGATATGGTCATCTCGTCTCCTCCGACCCCGTCAAGGCAATTTCCGGGCCCATCGCCGTCTGCGGGATCTGGCTTTTCTGATCGCTTTTCGTGCAGAGCATCACAACTTGACCTCGCGCAAGCGCACGATGCGCTTGAGCTCGGGAATGCAGGAACCGCAATTGGTTCCGCACTTCAGGACGTCCTGGAGCTGCTGCAGACGGGACTCCGCGGAGCCGCCGGCGCGGTCCAGCGTCGCGTCGATCTCGGTCGCGCTGACGTTGAAGCAGCTGCACACCTGCTTGCCGCGGCTGGCCACCGCCACCGGCGCCTTGGCGCCGGGCACCAGCAGCAACCGGCCGTAGGCCTGCGCCGGCATCGCCTCCTGCAGCAGCGTGCGGACCCAGGCTTCGGCCGAGGTGTCGCCGGCGAGCAGGAAGGCTTCGAGCCGGGTGTCGGTTCCGACTGTCTCCAGCCGCATGCTGCGCCGCTGGCCGCGCCGCTTGTCGGCGTAGTGCAGCACCCCCCGCTGCGCCAGCCCGAGCAGCGACTCGACCTGCGACAGCAACTCGTCCGGCGCCGGCTCGTGCGCCGCGGCGCGGAACAGCACGCCGCTGCGCTCGCGTCCGAAGGGCACCGCGGTGGCGAACGGGAACGCCGGCATCAGCGCCCGCAGCGCTTCGTGCACCGCCACGGCCTGGTCGTCCGGCAGCCACGCCACCGCGAGCAGGCGCCACGGCAGTTCGGCCTTCAGCACCTTCACCGCGGCGTGCTTGAGCTCCGGCTGCTTGGAGCTGGGGCAGAACTCGGGCACGGTCAGCGCGTTGACGCCGGCGATGCGTTCGCCGGTGGACGTGCTGCCGGACAGGTATTCCTCGCCCCAGTGCATCGCGATGAACACCTGCGTCGGCGCCTGCTGCGCGCTGGCGGCGGCCGGCAGCACCACGCTTCCGCGGCGCGAGGTGACGTGCACCAGGTCCCCGTCCTTCAGGCCGAGCCGGGCCATGTCGGCGCCGTGCATCTCGACCACCGGCTCCGGCACGTGGCCGAACAGCCGCGCCACCGTGCCGGTGCGGCTCATGCCGTGCCACTGGTCGCGCAGCCGGCCGGTGTTGAGCGAGAACGGGTAGCGCGCGTCGCGTGGCTCGGCCAGCTTGACGTAGGGCGCGTCGTGGAAGCGCGCGCGGCCGTCGGCGGTCGGGAACACGCCGTCGGCGTACAGCCGCGCCTGCCCGGCGACGGCGCCGTCCGGGAACGGCCACTGTGCCGGCTGGGCCTCGAGCGCGGGGTAGCTCAGGCCGGTGATGTCCAGGTCGCGGCCCCGCGTGCTCTCGCGATGTTCGTTCCACACCGCTTCGGGGTCGGCGTAGGGGAACAGCGTCGGTGCGCCCGGGCGGCGGCGCGCTTCCAGCCGCTGCGCGAAATCGATGCCGATGCGCCAGTCGTGCCGCGTCTCGCCCGGCGCCGCCACGGCCGGCCGCACGCGGCTGATGCGGCGCTCGCTGTTGGTGACGGTGCCGTCCTTCTCGCCCCAGGTCGTGGCGGGCAGCAGCAGGTCGGCCAGCGCGGCGGTGGCGGTGGTGGCATAGGCCTCCTGCAGCACGACGAACTCGGCGCGCTGCAAGGCGCGCCGCACCGTCGCCTGGTCGGGCATCGACTGTGCGGGGTTGGTGCAGGCGATCCACAGCGCGCGGATCTGGCCGTCGGCCGCCGCCTCGAACATCTCGACGGCGGTCTTGCCCGGCGCGGCCGGCACGCTGTCGACGCCCCACAGCCGCGCCACCTCGGCACGGTGCGCTTCGTTCGCCAGGTCGCGGTGCGCGCTGAGCAGGTTGGCCATGCCGCCGACCTCGCGCCCGCCCATCGCGTTGGGCTGGCCGGTCAGCGAGAACGGCCCGGCGCCGGGGCGGCCGATCTGGCCGGTGGCGAGGTGCAGGTTGATCAGCGCGGCGTTCTTGGCGGTGCCGCTGCGGCTCTGGTTCAGGCCCTGGCAGTACAGCGACAGCGTCGCGCCGCCGGGCCGGCCTTGCTGCGCGAACAGGCGCGCCGCGCGCACCAGGTCGGCCTCGGGGATGCCGCACAGCGCGGCCACGTCCTTCGGCGCGAAATCGCGCACGCGGTCGCGCAGCGCATCGAATCCGCTGGTGTGGGCGGCGACGTAGGCGTGGTCGACCAGGCCGTCCCACAGCATCAGGTGCAGCATCGAGTGGAACAGCGCCACGTCGGTGCCGGGCAGGATCGGCAGCACCAGGTCGGCGATCTCGGTGGTCTCGGTGCGGCGCGGGTCGGCGACGACGATCTTCATCTCCGGCCGGGCGCGCTTGGCGTCTTCCAGGCGGCGGAACAGGATCGGGTGCGCGTAGGCCATGTTCGAGCCGACGATGAACACCGTGTCGGCGTGGTCCAGGTCTTCGTAGCTGCACGGCGGGGCGTCGGCGCCGAGCGTGGCCTTGTAGCCGGCGACCGCGCTGCTCATGCACAGGCGCGAGTTGGTGTCGAGGTTGTTGGTGCCGAGCAGCCCCTTGCAGAGCTTGTTGAAGACGTAGTAGTCCTCGGTCAGCAACTGGCCGGACAGGTAGAAGCCGACGGCGTCCGGCCCGTGATCGGTGATCACCGCGTCGAAGCGCGCGGCGGCGTCGTCGAGCGCGTCGTCCCAGGACACGCGCTGCAGCGGCCCGCCGCGCTGCGTGCGCCGCTGCGGGTGCAGCAGCCGCGCCGGCTGCGCCACCGCTGCCGCCGTCAGGTGCAGCGTGCTGCCC
>JBGAMJ010000153.1:0-13303 GCA_044223035.1 Piscinibacter sp. | reverse complement strand
TCGGATTCCAGAGCTTCTGGTCGAGCAGGTTGACGGCGCAACCGCGCGCGCCGCGCGCCGCCAGGTGGGCGTGCAGCGCGGTCGTCAGCAGCACCGGCGCGGCGGTATTGGCGCGCCAGTGGCGCTCCAGCGAGCCGAAGCCGACGCTGGCTGCGTCGTCATGTTCCATCAGCGAGGCGCTGTTGACGAGCGCGTCGAGCCGCCCGAAATGCGCTGCCGCCGCCGGCACCAGCGCACGGCAGGCGGATTCGTCGGCCAGGTCGGCGGCGAACGTCTCGGCGCGTGCGCCGAGCGCACGGATCTCCGCGCAGGTGGTGTCGGCGTCGGCCGTGGCTTCGCGCACGTGCACCGCCACGTCGTAGCCGTCCCGCGCCAGGTGCAGCGCGATGCTGCGGCCCAGCCGGCGGGCGGCGCCGGTGACGAGCACCACGGGACGGGCGGGGGATTCCGGCATGCTTCCTACAATCGGTCGATGGGTGCCGACCGAACCTTCCACGAGGCCGCCAGTGTATCGGCGCCCCTTCTGACGCTGATCCACCGGGATATCGAGCGCCACGGCGGCTGGCTGCCGTTCGACGCGTTCATGTCGGCGGCGCTGTACAGCCCCGGACTGGGCTACTACGCCAACGCCGGCCGCAAGTTCGGGGAGATGCCGTCGTCCGGCAGCGATTTCGTCACCGCGCCGGAGATGACGCCGCTGTTCGGCCGCTGCGTCGCCCGCCAGGTGCGGCAGGCGCTGGAGGCGAGCGCGAGCGAGCGGGTGCTGGAGTTCGGCGCCGGCTCCGGCGCGCTGGCCGAACAACTGCTGACGGCGCTCGGCCCGGCCGTGCGGCACTACGACATCGTCGACCTGTCCGGCGCGCTGCGCCAGCGCCAGCGCGAACGCCTCGCGCCGTTCGGTGACCGGGTGCGCTGGCTCGATGCCTGGCCGGAGGCGTTCGAAGGCGTCGTGATCGGCAACGAGGTGCTCGACGCGATGCCGGTGCAATTGCTGCACTTCGACGGCGCGCACTGGTTCGAGCGCGGCGTCGCCTGGTCGGAGGCCCGTGGCGGCCCGGTGTTCGCCGACCGGCCGACCACGCTGGAGCCGCCGCACGACGGCGAGTTCGTCCCCGGCACGACGACCGAGATCCACCCTCAGGCCGAGGCCTTCATCGCCACGCTCGCGCGCCACCTCGTGCGCGGCGCTGCGTTCTTCATCGACTACGGCTTCCCGGCCGGCGAGTACTACCACCCGCAGCGCATCGGCGGCACGCTGATGTGCCACCACCGCCACCGCGCCGACGGCGATCCGCTCGTCGACATCGGCTCCAAGGACATCACCGCCCACGTCGATTTCACCGGCATCGCGCTGGCCGGCCAGGACGCCGGGCTCGACGTGCTGGGCTACACCTCGCAGGCGCGCTTCCTGTTGAACTGCGGCCTGGCCGAACTGCTGGAGGGCGCGACGCTGCGCGACGTGGCGGCGGCGCAGAAACTCCTGACCGAGCACGAGATGGGCGAACTGTTCAAGGTGATCGGCTTCGCCCGAGGCTGCGATCCAGCGTTCGTGCAGTCGCCGATGGGCTTCGCGGTCGGCGACCGGACGCACACGCTGTGATCCGCTGGCTGATCGTCATCTTCCTGGCGCTGTTGCTGTTCAGCGGGCTGCGGCCATGGCTGGAGCGGCTGGGGCTCGGCCGGTTGCCGGGCGACTTCCGCTTTCGCCTCGGCGGGCGCGAATGGTTCATCCCGCTGGCGAGCAGCGTGCTGCTGAGCTTTCTCGCGATGGTGATCGCGAAGCTGCTGTAGCGGCGGGGCGGTCCCGTCGACGATCGGCCGGGGGCGGTGGGCGCGCCACGCTGCGCCGATGCGTCACGCCGCCAGATCGTCCGCGAGGCCGCGCGCGATCGCGTCGATGCGCGCGCCGCGGATCGCCGCGCCGAGCCGCGGGCCCTCGATACCGCGCGCCATCGCGTCGGCGGCGATCGCCGCGGTGTCGGGCGAGCGCGCCAGCGCCAGCGCGCGGGCGACTCGTCGGCATGGCCGAGGCGGCCGCGGGCATCGCATTCACACGCCCACAACATCAGCTCGAACCGGTCCGGTCGGCGCAGGCCGTCGCAGCGCTCGATCAGGCGCATCAGCGCGGCGGCATCGAGCGGGCCGCTGGCGTGCACGTGGCCATGCTCGCGCGCGACCACGACGGCCAGCTCGCGGCAGTCGTTCGGCACTTTCCAGCGCGCGCTGACCTGCTCGACCAGCGCGACGCTGCGCTCCTCGTGCCCCAGGTGGCGCGGCAGCACCTCCGGCGGTGTCGTGCCCTTGCCGAGGTCGTGGCCGAGGCAGGCGTAGCGCACCGGCAGCGGCGCACCGAGGCGGGCGCTCGTGTCCAGAACCATCATCAGGTGCACGCCGGTGTCGATTTCCGGATGGTGCTGCGGCGGCTGCGGCACGCCCCAGAGCCGGTCGACTTCAGGCAGCAGCCGCGCCAGCGCACTGCAGCCGCGCAGCACCTCGAACATCCGCGACGGCGTTTGCTCCATCAGCCCGCGCGACAGTTCCTGCCAGACGCGCTCGGGCACCAGCGCGTCGACCTCGCCGGCCTCGACCATTGCGCGCATCAGCACGCCCGTCTCCGGTGCCACGCTGAAATCGGCGAAGCGCGCCGCGAAGCGCGCCAGCCGCAGGATGCGCACCGGGTCTTCCGCGAAGGCCGGCGAGACGTGCCGAAGCACGCGCCGCTCCAGGTCGGCGCGGCCGCCGTACGGATCGACCAGGCGGCCGTCGGCATCCTCGGCCATCGCGTTGATCGTCAGGTCGCGGCGCGCCAGGTCGTCCTCGACGGTGACCGACGGGTCGGCATGGAAGGTGAAGCCGTGGTAGCCCGGCGCGACCTTGCGTTCGGTGCGCGCCAGCGCGTATTCCTCATGCGTACTCGGGTGGAGGAAGACCGGGAAATCGCGCCCGACCGGCACGAAGCCCGCGTCGAGCATCTGCTGCGGATCGGCGCCCACCACCAGCCAGTCGCGGTCCTGCACTGGCCGGCCCAGCAGGCGGTCGCGCACCGCCCCGCCGACGATGTAGAGATCCATGAAGGCGAGTCTAGGGGCGGATCGCCGGCGATCGTTTGTCCCGGATTGGGACGCTCTGGCACGCCCCCGGGCGCGTCGCGGTAACGCTTCGGTGCAAAACCGTGCGGCGGCGCACCATTTCACCCCTCATGCGGGGGGGCGTGTCCGTGAACTATTTGGGTATAACCCCTAAAGGCGCAGGAGCGTCCCAGATCGTTGCCGCTTGGTGGCATCGATCCTGCAGTCCCCCTTCCCGCAGGTTCTGTCACCGGTCGGTTCGATCGGAGTTATTTCAGGAGGATAGACAATGAAGTTGAAGTACCTGGCCGCCGCGGCAGCTCTGGTCGTATCGGCCGGTTCGCAGGCCGTCACCGTCGACTGGGGCACGCACGATGCCACCGAGATCGAATTCGGCAAGATCGTGACCGGCGGCGTGCCGACCGGCTTCACCGACATCTACCAGTTCGAGATCACCCCCGGGTTCACGTTGTCGAACAGCGTCGTGGTGGCCAACAACAACCCGCCCAACGTGTTCATCACCGGCGGCATCTACCAGTTGCTGAGCTTCGGCGGCGACGGCCTCTTCGGCACCGGCGACGACTCCGTGCTGGGCAGCTGGGGCTACAACGGCACCACCGGCAGCACGCAGAACTTCGTCGCGGGCGTGGGCACCGGCAAGTACGCGTACCTGGTGAGCGGCGTCGCCACTGGCAAGTCGGCCGGCGTGTACACGATCACGTCGACCGTCGCGGCCGTGCCGGAACCCGAAACCTACGCGCTGCTGCTGGCTGGTCTGGGCGTGCTGGGCTTCGTGGCCAACCGCCGCAAGGCCCGCTGAACGACGCGGTCGTACAGCGCTCGGTCGGATCGTTCCTCCATCCGGTCGCGGCAACAAGAAAAGCGGGCTTCGGCCCGCTTTCTTCATGGTGCGGCGGTTTTGCTTGCGCCGCGCGTGTCGTGCGTGTCGCCCGGGCCCGCGGCTCCCGTGCCGCGTTCAGTGCGCCGCGCGCACCGGCAGGGGGCGATACTCAACGCAGGCCGGCGGCCGCCGGCGCCTGCGCGGTGCGATACGGTTCGTCTTCATCGATGAAATCGTGCTCGACCAGCGCATCGGCCGTCCAAGACTGCATCGCCGGCAGATCGAGGATCCGCTTCACGTAGGCCGCCGCCGGCGCCGGGACCGGCAGCCCGTACGTGTGGATGCGCGACGCCACCGGCGCGTAGTACGCGTCCACGATGCCGAAATCGCCGAACAGGAACGGGCCGCCGGATCGCTGCAGCTCGCCGGCCCACATCGAGGAGATGCGTTCCAGGTCGCGCCGCGCGTCCGCCTGTTCCGCCAGCACGCGGGCGCCGGCCTCTGGCAGCCGTGCCTCGATGTTCATCGGGAAGTGATTGCGCAACGCGCCGAAGCCGGCGTGCATCTCGGCGCACAGCGAGCGTGCCCGCGCGCGCTGGCGCGCGTCACGCGGCCACAGCGCGCGCTCGGGATGGCGTTCGGCCAGGTATTCGGCGATCGCGAGCGTGTCCCAGACGATGAATCCGTCGTCCTCGACCAGCACCGGTACGCGCCCCGGCGCGCCGATGCGCGCGAGCGCGTCCTTGAACGGCGATCCGTCGTCGGAGGACAGGCGCAGCCGTACCTCGTCGAACTCGATGCCGGCCTGGCGCATCAGCAGCCAGGGGCGCAGCGACCAGGACGAGTAGTTCTTGTTGCCGATGTAGAGCTGCATGCGGTGGACCTCGCTTCCGGGGCCGCCGATGCTAGCGGCGTCGGCCGGCGGGCGGCGTGATCGTTCCGCATCACAGTGATGCGGATCGGAGCGCCCCACCGGCGGCGTCCGTGCCGACGGCGTCAGCCGCGTCGCGCCGTCGTGCGCCAAGGATCCAGGCGCGCGATGCCACTGTGCGGGGCCAGCAGCGGCTGCATCACCGCCGCCATCGACTGCGGCACGATGCCCAGGCGCTCCAGCCCCGGCAGCGTGCCGCCCGCCACGTTGGGCACCCGCATCGAATCGATGTTGTCGCGCGACATCAGCGGCACGCCCGGCAGGCATTCCATCGCCAGCGCCTGCAGCCGCGCCAGCGCATCTGGCAGGCCGATCACCGGACGCGCGTGGCCGGACCAGCGGCCCGCCGCCTGCACGATCTGGCGCAGCGTCAGCACCTCCGGCCCGGCGCATTCGATCGTCAGCCCGGCCAACGCCGGGTCGTCGACGGCACGCACGATCGCGCTGGCCACGTCTTCGACCCAGACCGGCTGGAAGCGGGCGTCGGCGCCGGCCAACGGCAGCACCGGGAACACGCCCTGCAACCCGGCGAACAGGTTCACGAAGCGATCGTGTTCGCCGAAGATCACCGACGGCCGCAGCACCGTGGCGGCCGGCATCGCGGCGCGCACGCGCGCTTCGCCGGTGGCCTTCGAGCGCAGGTAGCGCGACGGCGCCGCCGCGTCCACGCCGAGCGCGCTGACGTGCACCAGCCGCTTCACGCCGGCGCGCACGCAGGCCGACGCCACGCGCTCGGCCAGCGCCACGTGCACGCGCTGGAACTCGGCCTCGCTGCCGTGCAGGATCGCCACCAGGTGGATCACCGCGTCGCGCCCGGCGACGAGCCGCGCGAGCGTCGCGTCGTCGTGCACGTCCGCCACCACCGGCTCCACCGTCGGCAGCATCTGCACGTCGCGCGCGTGGCCGAGGCGCCGGGTGGGCACCACGATGTGCCCGCCGCCGCCGCCCGAACGCGCGACCAGCTTGTCGCAGACGCTGCGGCCGACGAAGCCGGTGCCGCCGAGCACCAGGATCTCGTTCACGGTCGGATCCGTGGGCCGCAGTTCGTCACGCGCTTGCGTCATGGCATGTCCTTCTCGATCGCCGGTGGGGCGCCATCGCGCGGGCCGATCGGCCGCCCGAGCCGGCTCTTCAGCGTCGCCATCTCCAGGCCCAGCACCGCGGCATAGATGCTGGCGTTCGACAGTACCTTCTTGACGTAGTCGCGCGTCTCGTTGAACGGGATGTTCTCGGCCCAGGCGGCCGGTTCGAGCAGCGGCCCCTCGCGCCATTTGCGCGGACGCCCGGGGCCGGCGTTGTAGGCGGCGGCGGCCATCGGCTGCGAGCCTTCCATGTCGTCGAGCACCAGCTTCAGGTAGCTGGTGCCGAGCTTCAGGTTGGTGTCGCGGTCGGCGATCAGGTCGTGGCTGTAGTCGAGCCCGATCTTCTTGGCCGTCCAGCGGGCCGTCGCCGGCATGATCTGCATCAGGCCGGAAGCGCCGACGCTGGAGCGCGCATCCATCACGAAGCGCGACTCCTGCCGGATCAGCCCGTAGACGTAGGCCGGGTCGAGCCCGATCTCGGTGGCGCGCGCGACCACTTCCTTGCGGAACGGCGTCGGGAAGCGCTGCTCGATGTCGATCTCGTTGCGGGTGCGATCGCTGGTGTTGATGCAGCGGTCCCAGACCTGCTGGTCGCAGGCGAGCTGCGCGGCGGCCAGCAGTTCGCGTTCGCTCATGCCGCGCAGCGTGAAGTTCCACTCGCGCACGCCTTCGTTGCGCAGCCCGATCCCGATGAGCTGCAGCGCCCGCCGCAGGCCCGGATTGCGGGCGGCGGCCTCTCGCTCGTCCGCACTGAGTGCTTGCGGGCGCGGCGGCAGCACCACCGGCACGCCGATCGCATCGGCCGCGAGCGCGCCGTAGAAATGCAGCGGCCCGGCAATGCCCGCGAGCATCTCGCGCGCCTGGGTGCGCATCGCCTCGCCGTCCTGCGAGTCGCGCGCCAGCGCCTGCAGCGCGCGCCCCTTCCAATAGATCCAGGCCGCGTCCTTCTGCTCGGGCTCGCTCATCGCGTTGATCGCCTGCAGCACCTGCTGCCAGCGGCCGCGGCCGTTGTTCGCGCGCAGTGCGGCGCGCACCTTCCAGGCCAGCATCTCGTCGGGCAGCGCCTCCGGCTGGCCGTCCTTCGGGCCCACCTGCTCGGCGCGCTGGAACTGGTCCGCCGCGTCGGGCGACAGCTTCAGCGCCGATTGCTTGCCGACCGCCGCCCAGGCCCAGCTCGCCAGGTCCGGCGGCAGCGCGCGCGACCAGCGCGAGGACAGCGCCTCGGCCGCGGCGTCCGCGTCGGTGGTGGCCATGCGCATCAGCGCCAGCGCAACCAGCTCGGCGCCGGTACGCCCGGCGGTCGATCCCTTGCGCGCCAGGTAGCGCGCGGGGCTGTCCACCAGCTCCTGCACCGCGGCCGCGGCATCGGGGCCGACCATCGCAGCCGCCTGGCGCGCCGAGCGCACCGCCGATCCGCGGTTGGCGTCGAATGCGAGCCGCGCCTTGCGCCAGGCGTCGGCCGGCGTGAGCTGTCGGGCGTCGATCAATGTCTGCGCCAGCAGCGCGCAGGCGTCGTCGGCGTCGCGCTGCGCGTACCAGGCGGCGCGCGCGGCATCACGCACCTCGTGGCCGGCCAGGTGCTCGGTCAGCAGCGCGTAGCAGGTGACGCTCGGGTCGTCGTTCATCCGGAAGCGCGGGAAGTCGGCCGCGAAGGCCGCCCAGTCGCGGCGCCGGCCGAGTTCGAGCAGCCAGTCGTTGCGCAGCCGGTCCTCGACGTAGCTGCCCGGCCAGCGGCGGTAGAAGGCCTCGACGTCGTCGACCGACACGTCGCCCAGCCGGCTGCCCAGCTCCCAGTAGTCGGCCCACATCGCCAGCGGATGCTGCGCGGCGATGGCCGCGGCGCGGTTCGCGGCGAGGCGGCTGCGGTCTTTCTTGCGCATGGCCTCGCGCGCGTCGACGATCACGTCGCCGGCGGTCTGCGCGCGTGCTGCCGGCGCGCCGGCGCCGAGGATCGCGGCGATGCCGAGCGCCAGCAGCGTCGCGCGCAGCGGCCACCGCGGGCGTGCGCGCCGAGGCGCCGCGCTCCCGTGTGCTGAAATCCGAATGTCCAAGCCCGGCCCTTCCTGTTGATGACCGACCATCCGACCGCGGCGCGCCGCGACCTGCGCGCCCGCCTGCGCCTGCAGCGCGAGGCCTTTGCCGCCAGCGACGCCGCGCCCGCGGCGCAGGCCGCGCTGGCGCGCCATCTGGGCGAGGTGCTGGCCCGGCTCGAGCCGCAGCGCCTGGGTCTGTACTGGCCGGTCCGAGCCGAATTTAACGCAGTGAGCGCATGTAACGGTGACAACCGTCTGTTCCAGGTGCCATTCGCGCTGCCGTTCTGCCGCCGTGCGCCGCCGGCCATGCACTACCGGGCCTGGGACCGGCGCGAGCCGGGGGTGGTCGACGAATGCGGCATCCCGGCGCCGGCCGGCGCCGAGGTCGAGCCGGACGTGGTGCTCGCGCCCTGCGTCGGCTTCACGCGCGGCGGCTATCGCCTCGGCTACGGTGGCGGCTTCTTCGACCGCTGGCTGGCGGCGCATCCGCACGTCACCGCGATCGGCGTGTCCTGGGCGCTGGGCGAGGTCGACGAGGCGCTGCTCGCGCCGCAATCGCACGACGTGCCGCTGATGCTCGTCGTCACCGAACACGGTGTCGCCGGCGGCTGAGGCGGTTGGGCACCGGCTGGTGCAGCGAGGCGCGGGCAGGCCGACCGCTCGGGGCGACTGGCGGGGCGACTGGCGGGGCGACTGGGGGGCGACTGGCGGGGCGACGGAAACCGTGAAAGGGATGCCGCTTGGCGTCGAACACTGCACTAGGCGTCGTCGCCCATCGCCTGCCGTGTGCCGCGCGCGCGTTCGAGCACCCAGTCGCTGAAGAGCTGCACTTCAGGCCGGTCGCGGCCCGAGGTCGAACGCAGCAGCCAGTAGGCATACGGGCTGGTGATGCGGCCCGGCAGCCCGAACGGCTCGACCAGGTCGCCGCTGGCGAGCTGCTCGTACACCAGCGCCACGCGCGCCAGCGCCACGCCCTGGCCGGACAGCACGGCCTGCACCTGCTGGTAGGTGAAGTTCAGGTACAGCCAGCGGCGTGGCTGCAGCGCCGGGCGGCCCTGCGTCGCCAGCCAGTGCTGCCAGCTCAGGTAGGTGGCGCTCGGCCGCGGGTCGTCCTCCTCGGCCAGCGTGTAGGCGGTCAGGTCGTCGGGCGTGGACAGCGGCGGCGCGTGGCCGGTGCGGATGCGGTCGGCGAGCTGGGCGCTGATCACCGGTGTCAGCACCTCGCCGAACAGGCGCTGCGCGCTCTTCGGCGCCTGCTGCGGGCTGCAGTAGCGCAGCACCAGGTCGATGTCCGGGTCGTCCTCGTCGATCAGCACGTCGGTGGCGGAGACGCGGATGTCGATGTCCGGGTGCGCACGCTGGAACGCCTCCATCTGCGGGATGAGCCACAGCGACGCGAACGACGCGAAGGTGCTGACGTTGACGACCCGCCGCCCGCGCGCCTGGCGGATCTGCCGCACGCTGGCGTCGACGCGGTCGAGCAGCGCCGCCACCGAGCGCAGCAGCATGCCGCCGTCCGGCGTCAGCTCGACATGCCGCGTGCCGCGGTTGAACAGCGGCGCGCCCAGCTCGTCCTCCAGCGTCTTGATCTGCCGGCTGATGGCCGATTGCGTGACGTGCAATTCGTCTGCCGCGTCGCTGAAGCTCAACCGCCGCGCCACCGCCTCGAAGGTGCGCAGGTTGCCCAGCGACAGGGGTCTCTGGCGTGGTTGGCTCATGACGAGAGCGCATCAATGGAGAGCCAGGATTTCATTGGATTCCATCCCTGATTACCCCGATGATCTCCTCACACGGCACCCATTCCGGGTCCAGCGACAGACAGGAGATTGATGATGAAGGCGCAATTCTATGCAGCCCGCGGCGGCTCCTTCCGGACGGTGCGCCACGAGCCGATCCGGCTGCCGCAGGCCGATGCCGAGTTCTCGGTCGCCGGTGGCCGCGTGTGGGTCACCCGCCTCGGCGACCTGGACGACCACATCCTCGAAGCCGGCCAGCGCCTGCAGCTGCGGCGCGGCGACGACGTGATCGTGCAGAGCTGGGACCGCGACCAGCCCGCGATCTTCGACTGGCGCCCGGCCGCGGGCGTGCCTCAGCCGCGGCGCCTGGCGGCGGCGGGCTTGCGCGCGGTGGCGGGGCTGGCGGCCGGTTTCGCCGGCGGCTTGCGCCGCGCCGAAGCCGGCTTGGACGCCCTGGCGCGCAGCGCGGCGTCCAGCGCCAGGCGCGCCCAGGGCTGCATCAGCGCCGGCGATTCCATCGCCTCGGCCGGCGCCGTCCAGTAGTGCAGCGTGACCGACTTGCCGGGCGTGCCCGGCCGGTCGTACGCGAAGGGCTCGCCGCCGCCGCGCTCGAACGCCGGCCGCGTGAGCTCGTCGACCTTCAGGTACAGCCGGTCGAAGGCGATCAGCGCGAAGAACAGGTCGTCGACATACAGGCCGTGGCCGCCGAACATCCGGCGCGAGCGCACGGCGCCGAGCGGCGCGAGCAGCTCCAGGCTGTGATCAAGCAGTTCGTCGCCCGCCTTGCTCATCGGAGATCCGCCGGCTCGGATGCTCAAGGCTTGCCGGTGCGCCCGCCCTGCACGCCGAGTGCGCCGCCGGTGCCCAGGCCGCCGCGCACGGTCTGGGCGCGGTAGTTGCGCGTCGCGCGCACGAGCTGGTTGTACGAGTCGGCGAAGGCCGCGATGATCGTCTTGCCTTCGGGCGTGCGCGCGTAGCCGCCCGCGCCGACGCCCACGCCGCCGGCGAACAGCCCGCCGAACAGGTTCCAGTCGACATGGCTGGCGCTGCCCTCGGCGGCGGCGAGCTGAACGCCCGAGCGGTTGTCGATCATGATCAGCGTGGTCGATGTTTCGTGGGTGCGGCGGCTGCCGCCGACACCCGCGGCCACGCCGCCGCCGAATCCGCCGACGCCGCCGCCCACGCCACCGGTGTTCTGGCTGAAGGTGATGCTCGGGCTGATCGTGTAGTCGGCCGCCACCATCTGGCCCTTGCCGAAGTTGCTGCCGCCGCGCATCTCGCCCGAGGCCATCAGGTCGCGCTCCATCTTCATGTTGGCCATCGCCGCACCGCGCTCGACGATCACGAAGCAGTTGCTCTGCTGGATCATCATGCGCAGCACCGGCACGGTCGAGCCGAGCTTCAGGCTCGACAGGTACTGGTACCAGGTGGCGCCCTGGTTCTCGGCCACCGCCACCGTGCCCATCGCCTCGGCGCAGCGCTCCAGGCCGCGCTCGTCGGAGGCGTTGGCGCCGCCGGCCGCCCCGCCGGCGAGCGCCGGCGCGAACACGGCGGACAGGGCCGCCGCAGCGGCGAGGGGCAGGGCGATTCGGCGGGTCATGGCGGGCTCCATGCGGGTGTGGGGCCGCTGTCTGGGCAGCGGTGGGGCGGCGGTGCGCAGGCGCGGTTTGGCGATGATGGCGCAACCGGCGTGTCCTGCACAATGAAACGACCTCCGCTGCCGCCCGAGACCCGCATGTCCCCTGAAGAACGCCAGGCTCTTCGCGCCCGCCTCGTGTCCGCCCGCCAGGGCCTGCCGGACCGGCTGGAGCGCGCCGTCGACCTGCAACGCAGCCTGCGCGTGTGGCTGGTCGGCCGACGCGAGAACAGCATCGCCACCTACTGGCCGATCAAGGGCGAGTTCGACCCGCTGCCCGCGCTGTACCGCTGGACCGAAGGCGCGGCCGAGGGAGTGACCCGCCGCATCGGCCTGCCGGTGGCCGACCGCGCGACCGGCTCGATGCGCTTCCACGTCTGGTACCCGGGCTGCCCGACCGAACTCGACGCCTACGACATCCCCAAGCCCAAGGACACCGAGGAGTTCCAGCCCGAGATCCTGGTCGTGCCCTGCCTCGGCTTCGGCCTGGGCGGCGTGCGCCTGGGCTACGGCGGCGGCTTCTTCGACCGCACGCTGGCGGCGATCGAGCCGCGCCCGGTGACGGTGGGTGTCTGCTATGCGCACGGCTTCCTGCCGATGCTGCGCCCGGGCCCGGAGGATCTGTGCCTCGACGTGATCCTGACCGAGGACGGCGCGATGTGGGAGCGCCCGGCCGACTGATCCGGCCGCCGCATTCGGCCCCGCACCCGGCCCTCGCTCCCGCCCGGCCCGTCGTCCGGGCCCGGATTTCGCTAGGGCCGTTCAAACGGCCGGGGGGCCGGAGGAGGGAGCACCACGATGAGTCAAACCGGCAGCGGCGCACCGCATCTCGACAAATCGCTCGGCACGCTGCAGTTGTGGGGCATCGCCGTCGGGCTGGTGATCTCGGGCGAGTATTTCGGCTGGAGCTACGGCTGGGCCTCGGCCGGCACGCTCGGCTTCCTGATCACGTCGCTGTTCATCGCACTGATGTACACGACCTTCATCTTCAGCTTCACCGAGCTGACCACCTCGATCCCGCACGCCGGCGGCCCGTTCGAGTACAGCCGCCGCGCCTTCGGGCCCACCGGCGGCTACATCGCCGGCTTCGCGACGCTGATCGAGTTCGTCTTTGCGCCGCCGGCGATCTCGCTGGCGATCGGCTCCTACCTGAACGTGCAGTTCCCCGGGCTCGACCCGAAGGTCGCCGCCGTCGGCGCCTACGCGGTGTTCATGACGCTGAACATCGTCGGCGTGCAGATCGCCGCCACCTTCGAGCTGTTCGTGACGCTGCTCGCGATCTTCGAGCTGCTGGTGTTCATGGGCGTGGTCGCGCCCGGCTTCTCGGTCGCCCACTTCGTCAAGGGCGGCTGGTCGGGGCAGGACGGATTCAGCCTCGGCGCCATCCCCGGCATGTTCGCGGCGATTCCGTTCGCGATCTGGTTCTTCCTCGCCATCGAGGGCGTGGCGATGGCGGCCGAGGAGGCCAAGGACCCGAAGCGCTCGATCCCGATCGCCTACATCGGCGGCATCCTGACGCTGGTGGTGCTGGCCGCCGGCGTGATGCTGTTCGCCGGTGCGGCCGGCGACTGGACCAAGCTCGCCAACATCAACGACCCGCTGCCCCAGGCGATGAAGATCATCGTCGGCGAGAACAGCGGCTGGCTGCACATGCTGGTGTGGCTCGGCCTGTTCGGCCTGATCGCGTCGTTCCACGGGATCATCCTCGGCTACTCGCGCCAGATCTACGCGCTGGCGCGCGCCGGCTACCTGCCGTCCTTCCTCGGCACCATCCACCCGCGCTTCCACACGCCGCACGTCGCCATCCTGGCCGGCGGCGTGGTCGGCATCGCGGCGATCTTCAGCGACGAGCTGATCTCGTTCGGCGGCCAGACGCTGACGGCCAACATCGTCACGATGTCGGTGTTCGGCGCGATCGTGATGTACATCGTCAGCATGGCCAGCCTGTTCAAGCTGCGCCGCGCCGAGCCGAACCT
>JBGAMJ010000152.1:0-13312 GCA_044223035.1 Piscinibacter sp. | reverse complement strand
CGCGCGGCGCTTCGGGTCGACCAGGTCGACCGTCAGGCTGCCCTGGCGGTAGTCGACGCTCTCGACGCCGCCCCAGCCGCGGTAGCCGCGCGGGCCGGCCGGCGCCGGACGCAGCTCCTGCCGCTCGGCGACCATCAGCAGCATGTGCACCTGCAGGTCGCCGCCCTGCTCGCGGTAGACGTAGTCCAGCCGCTCCAGCTCGCGGCGCGCCGCCGCGCGCATCCGCGCGTCGATCAGGCCGGTGTAGCCGGTGTCGGCGGCCGAGGCGCCGCCGTCGTCGACACCGGCGAACGAGAAGGTCTTGAAGGCGTGCAGGTCGACGGCGGGATCGCGGTCGTGGCGGATGTCGGGCCGGGCGGCGCAGCCGGCGGCCAGCGCCAGCGCGGCGAGCGCGAGCGTCGACACGAGGGGCGCGAGCCGCGGCGACACGCGCGAAGCGGGGGAGCGGGACGTCGGGGTGGTTCGGAATGGCATGGCGGGGCTCCAGGGTTGGCGAGAGATGGCGCGCCGTGACGCGGGGCGGACGGGTGCGCCGCGGCGGGGCCGGACACCGGCCCTGCGCCGCGAAAACCGGGTCCGGCTCGGGGCCGGCGCGGTGCCGATGTCATGGGTTGCCAGTCTCGGGATCGGGCCGGTCGAAGTCGTCCCGAAGCGGTCTGGGTTCGGTCTCGATTCGGTCGCGCCGCGGACGTGGCACCGGCGCGGCAGCGCAACCACAGCGTCACGGCAGCGCCGCGCCAGCGTCGCGGCAGCGGCACGGCAGCCGCCGCCCCACGGCAGCGTCCACACCGGAGGCAGCGCGGCACGCCGGTGCCCCGCGCCCGCACCGAATCGCTACAGTTCCCGCACCGCTTCGACCGGGTGCCCCGATGGACGAGACCGCACCGCTGCTGGCGCGCTTCGGCGACTTCGTGCTCGACGAGGCCAATGCCCGGCTGTGCCGCGGCGAGCGGCCGGTGGAGCTGCCGCCGAAGGCCTTCGCGGTGCTCTGCACGCTGCTGCGCCAGCCCGGGCGGCTGGTCGCCAAGGACGCGCTGCTCGACGCGGTCTGGGGCCACCGGCACGTCAGCGAGTCGGTGCTGAAGTCGACCATCAGCCAGCTCCGCGCCGCGCTCGACGACGACGCCCGCCAGCCGCGCTGCATCGAGACCGCGTCGCGCCGCGGCTACCGCTTCATCGCCGGGCTCGGCCCGGTGGCGGCGGCCCCATCCGAGGCCCATCCGGCCGCCGTGGAATCGCCCTCCCCCGCGGCGCCCGCGGCAGCCGGCCACGCTGTCGCAGCCCCGCCCTGGCCGGACGCGACGCTCGCGCCGGCGACGTCGGTGCCGGCGCCCGTGCCAGGGTGGGCGCCGGTGCCGGCGCCCGCGGCATCCGGCCCCGGCCCCGCCGCACCGGACGCCCTCCCGCTGGTCGACCGCGACGGCGCATTGGCCGCGCTGCACGCCGCCTGGGACGCCGCGCGGCAGGGCCGGCGCCAGCTCGTGCTGGTGGCCGGCGAGCCCGGCATCGGCAAGACCGCGCTGATCGACCGCTTCACCGCGTCGCTCGCGGCACTCCCTTCGTCACCCCTGGCGCCCGCCCCCGTGCAGGCGCTCGGCCCCTGCGTCGAGCACTACGGCGCCGGCGAACCCTACATGCCGGTGCTGGAGGCGCTGAACATGCTGTGCCGGCGCGACGACGGCGCAGCGCTGGTCGAGCTGATGCGGCGCGTCGCGCCGACCTGGCTGGTGCAGTTGCCCTGGTTCCTCGGCGACGAGGACCGGCGCCGCCTGCCGCGCGAGGTGGCCGGCGCCACACAGGACCGCATGCTGCGCGAATGCGGCGAGCTGCTCGACCGCCTCACCGCCGAACGGCCGCTGCTGCTGGTGCTGGAAGACCTGCACTGGAGCGACCACGCGACAGTGCAGCTCATCGGCTACCTGGCGCGCCGGCGCACCGCCGCGGCGCTGATGCTGCTCGGCAGCTTCCGGCCGACCGAGGTGATCGTCGAGGAGCATCCGCTCGCCGGGCTGCGCCAGGAACTGCGGCTGCACCGGTTGTGCCGCGAGCTGGACCTGGAGTCGCTGTCCGAGGCCGGCGTCGGCGCGTTGGTGGCGGCGCGGCTCGGTGGGGCGGAAGCGCCCGAGGACTTCGTGCGCGCCTTGCACGCGCACACCGAGGGGCTGCCGCTGTTCGCCGTGGCCCTGCTCGACGAACTGCAGGCCGACGGCGCGCTGCGCCGCGCCGGCGACGGCTGGGTGTTCCCGGACGCCACCGGCTTCAGGCTGCCGCGCGGCATCGCCGGCGTGGTCGAGAAGCAGATCGCGCGGCTGCCCGAGCCGCTGCGGCAACTGCTCAACGCCGCCAGCGTGGCCGGCGCGGAGTTCGAGCACCTGATGCTGGCCGAACTGCTGCCGATGCCGGCCGACGCCGCACAGGCGCTGCTGGACGAGGCGGCCGCGCGCGGCCACTGGCTGCGCTGCCTCGGCGCCGAAGCGGCGGGCGAGCGCATCGCGACGCGCTATGCCTTCCGCCACGTGCTGTTCCAGCACGTGTTCTACGAGCGGCTCGGTCCGGCGCAGCGCATGGGCTGGCACCGCCGCGTGGCCGAGGCGCTGCGCCGCACTCCGGCCGGCCGCGCGCCCGATGCGGGCGCCGGCGCCGAACTGGCGCTGCACCTGGAGCGCGGCGGGCTGGCCGCGGAGGCCGTCGCGCAATGGGCGACCGTCGGCCGCCGCGCGCTCGGCCGCAGCGCCGCGCGCGCGGCGCTGCGCGCCGCGCGGCATGCGCTGGCCCTGCATGCGCAGGCGCCGGACGCGTGGGGCGGCGCGGGCGTCGAGCTCGAGCTGCGCGTGCTCGAGGGCGTGTCGCTGTCGCGCCTGCACGTGATCTCCACGCCCGAGGTGGCCGCCGCGTTCGAGCGGGCGCGCGCGTTGTGCGACGCGGCGGAGCCGGGCCCGGCGCTCGCGCGGGCGCTGCACGGGCTGTGGTGGGTGGCGTTCGCGCGCGGCGAGCTGCCGCAGGCGGCGGCGATCGCGCGGCGCATCTCGTCACTGGCGACGGCGGGCGGCAACGCGGTGTTGCGCCTCGCCGGCTGCAGTGCCAACGGGCTCACGCTGTCGATGATGGGCGAGCTGCGCGAGGCGCAGCGGCAGCTCGAGGCCGCGATCGAGACCTACCGCCAGGTCGGCGACGACCTGCCGCCCGGCATGTTCGTTCAGGACCCCGGCGTGGAGGCGCACGGCTACCTGGCGCTGGTGTGCTGGTGGCGCGGCCGGCCGGGCGCGGCGCGCCGGCACGCGCGAGAGGCGGTGGCACTCGCCGAACGCATCCGCCACCCGATCAGCGAGCTGATCGCGCACCACCTGGCGGCGGTGCTGCACTACTTTGCCGGCGAGCCCGCGCTGGCGATGGCGCAGACAGACGCGATCCACCCGCTGATGCGCCGCCACGGCCTTCCGGAGGACCCGGGCGCCTTCGGCTGGCTGCACGGCCACCTGCGCGCCGCCGCCGGCGAGGTGGACGAAGGCTTCGCCGAAATGTTCGCCGCCGAGCGGAGCTGCCGCCGGCTCGGCATGTGCATCGCGATGACCGGCTTCCACATGCACCTGGCCGAGGCCTGCTGCGAGGCCGGGCGCATCGACGACGGGCTGGCCGCCGTCGACGCTGGGCTCGCGATCGCGCAGGCGCAGCAGGAGCGCTTCCTGCTGTCGCCGCTGCACCGCGTGCGGGCGGAGCTGCAGGCGGCACGCGGCGAGCGCGCCGCCGCGCTCACGAGCTACGCCGAAGCGGCCCGCATCGCGCACGAGCAGGACGCGGGCTTCCACGAGCTGGCGGCGGGCGTCGGCTGGCTGGAATGCGCGGCAGCGGAAGACGCGCCGCCGGACGCCGCCGCCTGGCGGGAGCGCGTGGGCGCACTGCTCGCGGCGCAACGGGATGACGACGCGCCGCCCGGGCCGCTCGTCACGCGGGCATCTCGCCAACTCGAGAGACAGGGGGCGCGGCGCTGACGGAGGGCGGGCAGATCCGTCAGCCGACGCGGCACAGCCTCAGCCGCAGGCCGCCGCGCGGGCGCAGCGTCACGTTCAGCACCGGTTCGCACGGCGGTTCGCCGGGCGGCAGTTCGAGGCGATAGCGCTGCAGCAGCATCGCCGCGACCAGGCTCATCTCCAGCATCGCGAAGTGCTGGCCGATGCACACCCGCGGGCCGGCGCCGAAGGGCAGCCAGGCGCCGCGCGGCGGCGGCGGCGCCTCCGGCAGGAAGCGCTCGGGGCGGAAGGCGTCCGGTTCCGGGAAGGAGCGCGCATCGCGATGCAGTTCCCACAGCGTGATGCGCAGCACCGAGCCGCGCGGGATCGGCCAGTCGCCGAGCCGGAAGTCCGCGGTCGTGCGGCGCGAGATCAGCGCCGCCGTCGGCGCGTACAGGCGCATCGCCTCCTTCAGGCTGGCGACGAGCCAGGGCAGCGACGGCAGGTCGTCCGGCCCGGGCGGACGGCCGCCGAGCACGCGGTCGATCTCGTCGTGCGCTCGCCGCGCCGCCGCCGGGTGCTCCGCCATCAGGCGGCTCCACCACAGCAGCGCCGTGGCGGTGGTCTCGTGGCCGGCCTGGAAGCTGACCATGCACTGGTCGAACACCTCGGCCTCGCTCAGCGATTCGCCGGTGGCGTCGTCGCGCAGGGCGAGCAGGCGCGACAGCAGGTCGGTGCCGGAGTCGGGATCGGCGCCGGCTTCGCTGCCGCGATTGGCAGCGCGGTCTGCGCCGGAATCCGCCTTCGCCCGCCGCGCCCGGATGTGGCGCCCGACCAGCTCGCGCAGGCTGCGCAGCGCGTGCCGCTTGGCCGCCTTGCCGGGCAGCGGCAGCCAGTCGGGCAGCGTCACCGGCCAGAACATCTCGCGCATCGCCGTTTCGCTCAGCACCTGCGTGGCGGCGATCGCGTCGCGGGTGTCGTCGGCCGTCGCACGGTGACTGAACAGCGTGCGCAGGATCACGTCCATCGCCAGGCGCGAGAACAGCGCGTCCATCGGCACGATGGCCTGCGACTGCCCGGCCGGCACCGCGGCGTCCAGCGCGCCGGCGGCCGCGTCGCGCATCAGGGCCGCGTAGCCGGCCACGCGCCTGGGCGTGAAGGCCGGCTGCAGCATGCGCCGCTGCCGCTGCCAGACGGCGCCCTCGGTGGTCAGCACGCTGGCGCCGAAGACCTGCGAGAACACCTCGGTGCCGCGCTCCCAGCGGATCAGGTGCTCGGCATGGTCCACCAGCGCCTCGCGCACCAGCGCCGGCGTGAACAGGTCGTACGCGCGCTCGTGAACCACGCGCATGTAGCTGATGTCGCCATGCTCGCGGTGCAGCGCGGCGACGAAGCCGAGGTAGTCGCGCTTGAGCGCGCGCAAGAGCGGGATGCCGAACCAGGGGGACGGGGGGCCTGGCGGGCGGGGGACGGGAGGCGGGGTCACGGGATCGGTGCTCGGTGGGAATCGGCGGAAACCGGCTGCGCGATCGGAGTCCGCCGCGGCGCCGGACACCCTCGCGGGTGCCCCGTCATCATGATCCAACCTGCCGGCATGTCGCGCCGGGGCGCCGGGTGCGGAATCGATGTCCGGTCCGGTCGGACGTCGATCGCTCGCCAAGGCGGGAGGCGGGGATCAGGCCGACGGGGCGCTCTGCTCCGCTCATGTCCCCCGTCGTCGGCCCGCGGCCTCCTCCTCCTTTGCTTCGCTCCGCAGAACGCCCCGCCAGCCTGATCCGGCACCGTCGTGCCTGGCAGACGGCCGCATGCGCAGGTGGGTGCCGGCCGGGGATGCCCGGCGGCCGTTGCAGCGAAATAAAGGAGGAGGGACGGGCGCAGCCCGTCCCGGGGGACATTCGCTGCAGCGGCCGCCGGGCGTCCTCGGCACGCGAGGTGCCACGCGCGACGCCGGGCGCAAGGTCCCGCCCAACGCCGGCCCTCAAGCCGCCAGCGGCAACTCCAGCGTGAACTCCGCCCCGCCCTCCGGATGGTTGCGGGCGCTCAGGCGGCCGCCGTGCTGCTCCACGATGCCGTAGCTGATCGACAGGCCCAGCCCGGTGCCCTTGTTGACCGGCTTGGTGGTGAAGAACGGGTCGAAGATGCGGGTCAGGTGCTCGGGCGCGATGCCGGGGCCGTTGTCGCGCAGCAGCACGCGCACGCGCGGGCCGTCGACCTCGGTGTGGATCCACAGCGCCGGGGCGGTGGCCCCCGGGCCGGAGGCGGCGTCGACGGCGTTCTGCAGCAGGTTCATCAGCACCTGCTGCAACTGGCCGGCGCTGCCGACCACGCGGCACGGCTCGCCCGGCCGCCAGTGCATGCCGAAGCCCGTGCCGGTGCCCTTGCGCACCCAGTGGATCGCGCGCTCGATGACGTCGTCGAGCACCACCGGCACACGCGCTTCCGGGTCCATCGCCGAGAAGCGCTTCAGGCCGCCGACGATGTCGGCCGTGCGCTGCGCGCCTTCGAGCGTGCCCTCGATCAGCGACGGCAGGTCGTCCAGCACATGCGCGATGCGCAGCTTCGCGCGCAGCGCGGCCAGCACCTCGGCGCCCTGGCCGTCGTGCAAGGCGGCCAGGTACTGGCGCAGCCGCTCGCTGTAGCGGGCGAGCGCGTGCACGTTGCCGAGCACGAAGCTGATCGGGTTGTTCAGCTCGTGCGCCACGCCGGCCACCAGCCGGCCGAGCGACGCCATCTTCTCGGAGTGCAGCAATTGCTGCTGCGCCAGCTTCAGCGACTCGTGCGCCGCGCGCAGCTCGTGGTAGGCGCGCTTGATCTCGGCCATCGGGCGGCCGACGAACACCGTGCCCACGCGGCGCCCGGTGGCGGCGATGCGCGGCGTGCAGTTGGCGTCGACCGGCACGCTCTGCCCCGGCTCGCCGGCGCGGCTGCGCAGGTTCAGCTCGATCGCCTCGCCGCCGCGCGAGGGCATGCTGCGCGACAGCACCGCCCGCGCCCGCTCGGCGCTCTGCGCATCGGCCAGCAGGTCGTAGAACGAGGTGCCGCGCAGCTCGGCGTCGCTGCGGCCGACCAGCTCGCACAGCGCCGCATTGGTCTCCTCGATGCGGCCGTGCTCGTCGCACACCACCAGCACGTCGGACATCGCCGACAGCACGCTGAAGATGAACTGCTGCGACTGCTCCAGCTCGATGTTCTTCTGTTCGAGCTGGATCTCGTCGTGCACCAGCTGCGAATACACCTCGTCCATCTTGTGGATGACGTCGAGCCAGGTGGATTCGTCGACGCCCTCGATGCCGCCGGGCGGCACCAGCGCGTCGAGGCCGAGGCTGCGCGCCGGCGGAAGGTTCCGAAGCTCGGCTTTGCGCTCGCGCTCGCGCTCGGGTTCGGACTCGGACTCGGACTCGGACTCGGCCATGCCCGGCACCCCGGTCAATGCACGGTGCAGACCATGCACGGATCGAACGAACGCACGACGTGCTGCACCGCCACCGGCGTCGCCTCGCCGTCCACGACCGGCGTGCCGACCAGCGCCTGCTCCAGCGCGCCGGGCGTGCCGGCGGCGTCGCGCGGGGAGAAGTTCCAGCTCGTCGGCGCGACGATCTGGTAGTTCTCGATGCGCCCGCGGCGCACCTGCACCCAATGCCCCAGGCTGCCGCGCGCCGCCTCGCCGAGGCCAACGCCGACGCCTTCGTCCGGCAGCTCCGCGCTCGCGCAGTACGGTTCGCCGACGGCGAGCTGCTGCAGCCAGCGCTCCATCGCCGGCACCACCAGCGCCAGTTCGAGCACGCGGGCCAGCACGCGGGTGTAGACGGTGCCGCCATGGCGCACCACCGCGTCGCGCACCAGCGGGTGGCCGCTCGCGAGCTGGCGGGCGATCGCACCGGTCTCGATCACCCGGCCGGCCAGGCGCGGCGCCTTGTTCCAGGTGTAGGCGCCCGGCTTGTCGGGGTCGGGCTGGGTGATGCCGATGCTCGGGTGCCGCGGGCCGCCCGCATCGGCCAGCCAGGCATGGGTGGCGTCTTCGCGGATGGCCTGCGCATCCAGCGGCGCCAGCTCGCCGGGCGCGGCGCGCCACTCGCCGGCCGCGAACAGGTGGCCGCCGCCCGGCTGCGGGTAGGCGCCGTAGCTGAGATAGCGCCCCGGGCCCGGGCCCAGCGCCGCCAGGCCGGTGTCCAGCGCGAGGGTGAGGAACAGGCGGAAGTCGCCGCGCTGCGGATCCTGCGCATGCCAGGCGAGCAGCTCGGCCTCGCTGCGCAGCGCGCCGATCTGCGCCAGCGGCGCCGCAAAGAGCTGCCGCTCCAGGAAGCCGCGAAACTCGCGCACGCGGGCCAGCAGCCGCGTGCGTTCGGCCGCCTCGACCGGGCGCGACGAGCCGCCCGGCTCGATGCTCTGCGTGTGCGGCCACTTGCCGGCCAGCGTGCCCAGCAGCTCGAACCAGCGCTGGCGCGCCGCGATGGCCGCGCGCACCTGCTCGCCCGTCTGCGGCGCGAAACGCCGCTCGGCCTCGGCATGCCACGGACGGGCGGCATAGGCCGCGCGGGTGAAGTCCGGCATGAAGAACAGGTAGAAGTGCGTCAGGTGGTCGGCCAGGTTCTCGGTGGCGAGGATCACGTTGGTCGCGTGCTGCCCGTTCGGCGGCACCTCGATGCCGCCGAGCGCGGCCAGCGCGCGCGCCGCCGCCACCGATTGCGACACCGAGCAGATGCCGCAGATCCGCGGCACCACCACCATCGCGTCGTGCGGCGCCTTGCCGCGCAGGATCTGCTCGAAGCCGCGGTACATCGGCGCGTTCACGTGCGCTGCGGCCACGCGGCCGCCGGCGATGTCGAGCGTGACTTCCAGGTCGCCCTCGACGCGGTTGAACGGCCCCACCAGCAGGCGCTTCACGGCCGGCTCACTTCAGCCGCGTCTTGCGCGAGGCCGGCGCCACCAGCACGTGGTCGGCGGTGGCGTTGACCTTCACGCGCCGCGGCGTGGCCGACTTCGACAGCGACGCCAGCGCGACGAACCAGGCCTTCGGCATGTCGGTCGGCAGCCCGATCGGGATGCCGGCGATCTTCGGCGTCTGGTGGAAGGGGTGGCCCGGCTCCTGGAAGCCCGGCTCGGTGCAGCTGATGCAGGCATAGCCGCCGCGCGTGCACGAGCCCTCGCCGTTCCACAGCCGGGTATTGCAATCGGCATGCGCCTGCGTGCCCTTGCAGCCCATGTTCTCCATCATGCAGCCGAGGTCGGAGGGCTTCTCGGCGCTGGCCTTGAACTCGTAGAACTCGTTGCGCGTGCAGCCGTGGTGCACGAGCTGGTCGGCATAGAAGCGCGGGCGGCCCAGCGCGTCGAGGTCGGAGGCGCCGAGGCTGCCGGCGGCCAGTGCCATCAGCGTGTCGGTGACCCAGCCGGGGTGCGTCGGGCAGCCGGCCACGTTGATCACCGGCAGGCCGCTGCCGGAGCGGAACGCAGCGCCGAGCAGGCCGCCGGGGCGGTCGTCGTCGTACTGCAGGCCGCAGGCGTCGGTCGGGTTGTCGCCGCCGGCGGTGATGCCGCCCCAGGCCGCGCAGCTCCCTACCGCCACCACGTGGCGCGCCCGAGCCGCCAGCCGCGTCACCCAGTGGATCATCGGCACGCCGGTGCCCGCCAGCACGTGGAAGCGGCCGCTGCCGTTCGGGCCGCGCAGCAGCGAGCCTTCGACGCAGAGCGCGTCGACGCGCACGCGGCCGTCGAGCACGCTGTCCAGCAGCGCGACCACTTCGCCGCCGCTTTCCAGCGACAGCGACGGGTGCCACAGCAGGTGGATGCCGGCATCGCGCCACTGGCCGTGGAAGTCCGTCGTGTCGGCGCACAGCAGCGACATGCTGCAGCCGCCGCAGCCGCCGGACTGGAGCCACAGGACGTTGAGGGCGGCGGCGGGAGCATCGGCGCTTGGGCCGGTCGTCGCGACGGTCGCGGCGCCCGTCGTTTCGCCCGATGCCGCCGCAGCGATTGCGGCGCCCGCTCCGCCCGTGGTTCCAACCGTCATGTCGTGCCCCGTGTCGCTGGCCGCAGCCATCATCCGTCCAGCCCGAATCGTTGCATCTTGCCGCGCAGGCCCACGCGCGACAGCCCCAGTTCCTTGGCCGCGCGGGTCTTGTTCCAGCGGTGCCGCAGCAGCGCCTCGCGCAGCACCATCGCCTCGATCGCGTCCAGCCGTTCCGCCAGCGTGCCGGTGGTGGCCCAGCTGGCCGGCGCGGCCGGGCCGTGGCCGTTCATCGCGTTCGGCAGGTTCGACAGGCTGGCCCGGCCGGCCTGCCCGTGCAGCACGCGGGTCGAGAACGCCCGCGCGGCGACGGTCTCGCCATCGCTCAGCGCGATCGCGCGCGCGATCTCGTTGCGCAGTTCGCGCACGTTGCCGGGCCAGGGGTAGCCCATCAGGCAGGCCAGCGCCTCGTCGCTAGGCGCCGCGCCGGGGCGGCCCAGCTCGGCGCCGATCTCGCCGAACAGGCGCCTGGCGATCGGCGCGATGTCGCCCGGGCGTTCGCGCAGCGGCGGCACCGTCAGCGCGATGCCGGCGATGCGGTAGTACAGGTCTTCGCGGAACAGGCCGTCGCGCACGCGCTGTTCGAGGTCGCGATGGGTCGCGGCGACCACCCGCACGTCCACCGGCACCGGCCGCGCGGCGCCCACCGGCCGCACCTCGCCCTCCTGCAGCACGCGCAGCAGGCGCACCTGGAAGGCCGGCGAGGTCTCGCCGATCTCGTCGAGGAACACCGTGCCCTGGTGCGCGCGCCGGAACAGGCCGGGGTGGTCCTCGTAGGCGCCGGTGAACGAGCCGCGCTTGTGGCCGAACAGCTCGGATTCGAGCAGCGTGTCCGGGATCGCCGCGCAGTTCTCGACCACGAAGGCCGCGCCGGCGCGTGGGCTGGCGTAGTGGATGGCGCGCGCCAGCAGCTCCTTGCCGCTGCCCGATTCGCCCAGCACCAGCACGCTCAGGTCGTAGCGCGCCACCCGCGCCGCCATCTCGCACACCGCGTCCAGCGGGCTGCCGGGCGAGCGCTCGATGCGGTCGAAGTCGAACACGCGGCGCGCCTGCTCCAGCTTGTGGGCGGCGCGCTGGCGCAGCACCGGCGTGCTGGTGCGCAGTTCCACGTCGAGCCGGTTCATGCCGCGCTGCAGCGTCTGCGCCTCGGCGGCGGTGCGCACGGTGCCGAGCAGGTGGTCGGGCACCCACGGCTTGAGCACGTACTGGTAGATGCCGGCGTCGTTGATGCCGGCGATGATGTCCTCGGAATCGGTGTAGCCGGAGATCACGATGCGCACCGTGTCGGGCCAGCGCTCGCGCACCTCCTTCAGGAAGCGCACCCCCGTCAGGCCGGGCATGCGCTGGTCACAGAGGATGACAGCGACCTCGTGCCGTTCGAGCTGCTGGCGGGCCTCGTCGGCGCTGCTAGCGGTCAGCACGACGAA
Organism: Piscinibacter sp.; assembly: GCA_044223035.1. Classification (GTDB taxonomy): domain Bacteria; phylum Pseudomonadota; class Gammaproteobacteria; order Burkholderiales; family Burkholderiaceae_C; genus JBGAMJ01. The sequence goes on along the minus strand of JBGAMJ010000152.1, from coordinate 1,934 downwards.
GTCTTCGTCGAGCGTGCGGCGGATGGCGTCCTGCGATCGCACTTCGTCGTCGACGACGAGCACGCGGGGCAGATCGGGCGTCGGAATCATCGTGGGCGCATTGTGCGACCTCGGCCCGGCGTGCGATGCCGGCGGCTCCGGCGCTCGACAGGCGGCTGGAAGCACCCGCTCGGCGAGGCACCCGCCCGATCCCGCCTTCACCCGCCTTCACCCGCCGCCGGCGCGCGCGGTCAGCGCCGCCAGCCATTGCAGCCAGGATTCCATCCCCTCGCCGGTGGTGGCCGAGAGCTCGATCACCTCGATGCCCGGGTTGACCCGCCGTGCCGCCTCGATGCAGCGCGCCACGTCGAAGCGGACATGCGGCAGCAGGTCGATCTTGTTCAGCACCATCAGCGACGCGGCGGCGAACATGTCGGGGTACTTCAGCGGCTTGTCCTCGCCCTCGGTGACCGAGAGGATCGCGACCTTGGCGTCCTCGCCGAGATCCCACAGCGCCGGGCAGACGAGGTTGCCGACGTTCTCGATGAACAGCAGGCTGCGTTCGTCGTGGTGGCCGTGATGGTGGTGGTGGTGCAGCCGCTCGAAGGCCTCGGCCACCATTGGCGCGTCGAGGTGGCAGCCCTTGCCGGTGTTGACCTGGATCGCCGGCGCGCCGGTGGCGCGGATGCGATCGGCGTCGACGCTGGTCTGCTGGTCACCCTCGATGACCGAGACCGGGAGGTCCGGCGCGCGCCGCTTCAGCGCCTCGATGGTGGCGCACAGCAGCGTCGTCTTGCCCGAGCCGGGGCTGGAGACGAGGTTCAGCGCGGTCACGCCGTGGGCGGCGAAGTGGTGTCGGTTGCGATGCGCGATGCGGCGGTTCTCGCCGAGGATGTCGGCCTCCAGCCGGATCGCGCGCGCCTGACTCATCCCCGGCACCGAGACGCGCGCGGCACCGGCGCCGAAGTGCAGGTCGCCGTGGCGCGGGTCGACGTGCACGTGAGCGTGGCCGTGGCCGTGGCCGTGGCCGTGGACATGCTCGTGGCCCTGCGCATGGCCGTCGACACGGCCGGGCGCATCGGCGGCCCCCGGCGCCTCGACGGCCGCGCCGGCGCGGCCGGAATCGGAACAACCACAGACGACGCACATCAACGCTTCTCCTTCATCGGTCTTCGACCAGCATGTCGATCACCCGCAGCTCGAGGCCGCCGGTGGGTTGCAGGCGGTGGCTGCCGCACTGCGGGCAGGCATCGCCGCGCTGCGCGAGCGTCACGCTCGCGCAGCAGGCGATGCACCAGGCCTGGCCCGGGGGTTCGAGGATCTCCACCGCCGCGCCCTCCAGGCAGGTGCCGGGCGCCAAGGCTTCGAGCGCGAAGCGCAACGCGCGCGGCTCGACGCCCGCGAGCTGCCCGGCTTCGAGCCGGAGCCGCATGACGCGGGCGAAGCCGTCGCGCCGCGCGCTGTCTTCGACGAGCTTCAGCACGCCGCCGGCCAGGCTGGCTTCATGCATCGCCGGCTCCCTCGGGTTCGGGCCGGTCGAGCCGGAACGGCACGCAGGGGTCGTGGGCGGCCATCAGCACGCAAAGCCGGTACCGATCGTCGGCCGACGGCTCCTCCGGCAGCCGCTCCAGCGCCCGCGCCACGGTGCCGTCGGGGTGGAAGTTCCATTCGGTCGGCGCGATCACGTGGCAGGCCGCGACGCGGGCCGCATCGCCCGATCCTTCCAGCTGCACGTGGTGGATCAGCAGGCCGCGCGCCATCTCGACCCAGGCGATGCCCTCGCCCGACGCGAGCGGCAAGGCGCCCATCTCCAGCCAGCCGGCGCCGCTGCGCCGCGGCGCGTCGGGCAGCGCGAGGCGCACGGTCTCGGCCAGGCGTGCGCCCAGGCGCAGCCAGGGGGTGTGCAGGCGGGGCGGCGCGGCGACGTGCAGGGCGGCGCCCGATGCGGCGCCCTG
>JBGAMJ010000151.1:0-13400 GCA_044223035.1 Piscinibacter sp. | reverse complement strand
CGTGATCCCCACGCTCGCGCTGCCCGGCGAGGCGCCGCGCTACCCGCTGCGCGCGCCGGTGCGCTGACGCCGGCCGTCGCTCACCCCACCCGGTCGACCGAGGTGTAGCGCCACAGGTCGCGCAGGAACGGGTGCCGCCGGAAGCCGCCGACGCGCGGCTGCAGCAGGTCGTTGGTGATGCTGTGCGCGTGCGCCTTGTAGGGCATGTACGCCACCATCAGGTTCTTCGCGTCGCGCATCAGCGCCAGCCGTTGCGGGCCGTCGGGCAGCACGTTCTGGCGGCGGAACAGCGCGTCGAACGCCGGCAGCGCGAAATGCGCGTCGTTCGAGGTCCTGGCGTTCGGCCCGTAGGCGATGCCGAGGTAGAAGCCGCCGTCGGGCGTCGTCGACACCCAGGTGTAGCCCCACATCATCAGCGCGCCGGCGCGGCTCTTCTTCAGCAGGTCGGGCCAGGTGGCGATCTCGAAGTCGATGCGCAGGCCGACGGCGGCCAGGTCGCTGCGCCAGGCCTCGTTGGCGCGCCGGCTGCGCTGGCTCGACGCGGAGGCCAGCCGCAGCGTCAGCGGGCGGCCGTCGGGCTGCTCGCGCCAGCCGTCGCCGTCGCGGTCGAGATAGCCGTACAGGTCGAGCAGCGCCCGCGCGCGCGCCGGGTCGTACTGGCTCATCTCGCTGCGGTACGCCGGCTCGTAGCCGACGGTGAACGGCGCCACCGTCGACTGCGCGACGAAGCCCTGCCCGTTGCGCTGCAGCCGCACCGCCGACTCGCCGTCGCGCGCCAGCCCGACCGCGCGGCGCAGTGCCACCTTCTCGGGCGTGTAGCCGCCGACCAGCGGGTCGTCGAAGTTGAAGTAGGTCATCGCCATGTCCGACTGCGGCGTGCGCTGCACCCGCACGCCGCGCCGCGCCAGGTGCGGCGCCGCCTCGTTGCCGGACAGCGCCACCGGCGCGAACGCGTACGGCAGCTCCAGCTGATCGAGCGAGCCGTCGAGGAAGGCGAGCCAGCGCGGCTGGTCCTCGTCGATCACGTCGATCTGCACCCGCTCGACCAGCGGCAACCGGCGGCCGGCCAGTTCGCGCGCCAGCGCCTGCGCCGCGGCGTCGCCGGGTGCGGGCTGCGCCTCGAAGCGCTGCTCGCGGAAGCCCGGGTTGCGCAGCAGTTCGATGCGCGACGCCCGCCGCCACGACCCGAGGCGGAACGGCCCGGTGCCGACCGGGTGCGCGGACAGGTCGCCGCCGTAGGCCTCGACCACCTCGCGCGCCAGCGCGCCGGTGTACAGCGGGTTCGCGAACTGGTGGTGGAAGCGCGGGTCGGGCGTGGCCAGCTTCACGCGCAAGGTGTAGCGGTCGAGCGCGCGCAGGCCCTCGACCTCGCGCCCGTAGTCGAACGGGTCGCCGCTGCGCATCGCCTGCTCGCGCAGTTCCGAGAGGCCCAGCAGGCCGGCGTTCTCGAAGATGTACAGGTTCTCGCCCTTGAGCCGCGGGTCGTAGTGGCGCTTGATGGTGTAGACGTAGTCCTGCGCGGTCAGCTCGCGCGGCCGGCCGCCGAAGGCCGGGTCGTCGGCGAAATGGATGCCCGGGCGCAGCCGGAAGGTGAAGCTGCGGTGGTCGTCGGAGATCTCCGGCAGCGCCACCGCGGTCTGCGGCTTGAGCTGCACAGGCAGCGCCAGGTAGTCGTAGGTCAGCAGCGACTCGAAGATGCAGGCGATCACGAACGCGGTGTTGTAGTCGGACACCTGCACCGGGTCGAAGCCGACCTCGGCGGTGTCGAAGGCCACGCGCAGCGTGCCGGCCGGCGCCTCGGCCGGCGCGGCGCGGGCGTGCCCCCAGCCGAGGCCGCAGGCCGCGCCGGCGGCCAGCCAGTCGCGGCGGCCGATGCCGGGGCGATCGCGGCGGTCCGGGTCCATCGGGCGGCGCTCGGCCGGGTGGCGGGCCGGCGGGTTCAGCGCGGCGTGCGCCGGCTGTCGTCGATGTCGAGGTACTGCCAGAACTGGCGCCCGAACACCGGCCGCCGGTAGCCGATCAGCCAGGGCTGCGTCAGGTCGTTGTTGATGCGGTGCACGGTGTACTTCTGCGGCATGTAGGCGGCGATGATGTTCTGCGCCTCGCGAAGCAGCGCCAGGCGCTCGTCGCCGTCCGGTATCAGCTGCAGGCGCTCATAGATCTCGTCGAAGCGCGCGAAGCGGAAGCGCGACAGGTTCTGCCCGCCCGCCGCCGGGCCGTAGAGGATCTGCAGCGCCTCCTGCAGGTCCGGGTTGGTCGAGGTGTAGCCGAGCTGCCAGACCATGATCTGCCCGGCGCGCGCGGCCTTGAGCTGCTCCGGCCACTGGCCGGTGCGCAGCCGCAGCCGCACGCCGACGGCGTCCATGTTCTTCTTCCACAGCTCGTCGAACTGGCGCGAGATGCCGTCGGGCTGCGTCGCGTACTCGAGCACCAGCGGCCGGCCGTCCGGCAGCTCGCGCCAGCCGTCGCCGTCGCGGTCGACGTAGCCGTACAGGTCGAGCAGCGCCTTCGCGCGGGCGGGGTCGTAGTCGCTGTTGATGCTCTTGTAATGGGGGTCGTAGCCGTAGCCGAACGGCGCGACCATCGATTGCGCCGGGATCGCCTGGCCGCGCCGCACCTGGCCGATCTCGCGCGTGACTTCTGTGGCCAGGCTGATCGCGCGGCGCAGCGCCACCTTCTCGGGCGTGTAGCCGCCGACGACCGGGTCCTCCATGTTGAAGAAATACAGGATCACGTCGGCCGCCAGCGCGCGCTGCAGTTCGATGCCGCGGCGCGCGAGGTTCGGTGCCAGCTCGCCGTTGGGCACCGCCTGGCCGGCGAACTCCAGCGGCACCGTGACCAGGTCGAATTCGCGGTTCAGGAAGGCGAGCCAGCGCGGCTGCGACTCTTCGATGATCGCGATCTCGACGCGGTCGATCATCGGCAGCCGCCGGCCCTTGAAGCGCGCCAGCAGTGCCTGGCCCTCGGCGTCGTCGGCGTTCGGCTCGGCGTCGTAGAACACTTCGCGGTAGGTCGGGTTGCGCTCGAGCGTGATCTGCGAGCTGCGCCGCCACGCGCCGAGGCGGAACGGCCCGGTGCCCACCGGATGCTCGCCGACCTTGTCGCCGTAGAACTCCACCACCTCGCGCGCGACCGGGAAGTAGCCGATGCTGCCGGTCAGCGAATACAAGAGCCGCGGCCGCGGGTGCGCGAGCCGGAAGCGGATCGTGTAGCGGTCCAGCGCCTGCACGCCTTCGACCGGGCGGTCGTAGTCGAACGGTCTGCCGCTGGCGATCGCCTGCTCGCGCAGTTCGTTGACGCCGAGCGCGCCCTCCTCGTTGAAGCTGGAGTAAGTCGGGCTCTTGGTCACCGGGTCGAAGGCGCGCTTCCAGCTGTAGACGAAGTCCTGCGCCACCAGCTCGCGCCGCCGGCCCCGGAACGCCGGGTCGTCGACGAAGTAGATGCCCGGCTTGAGCCGCACGGTCCAGGTGCGGAAGTCGGCCGACACCTCGGGCATCGCCGCGGCCACGTTGGGCCGGATCTTGTATGGCCGCGCCAGGTGGTCGAACTCGTACAGCGCCTCGAACAGGTGGGCGATGACGTAGCGCGAGTACAGGTCGTTCACGGCCGCCGGGTCGAAGCCGGTCTCGGCGACCGGGAAGGCGTAGCGGAACACCTTGGCCGCGGCGGGCGCGGGCTTGCCGGCGGCAGGGGCCGACGCCGGGTCGGCCGTCGTCGACGCGGCGTCTGCCGCGCCCGCCGGGCCGGTGCCGAGGCCCAGCCCGGCGGCGATCGGCATCGCCAGCGCGTGCGCGAGCCAGTCACGGCGCGAGGTCGGTGTCGTCACGCGGGGGACTCCTTCAGGTCGGTGATGCGGTGGTGGCGGTGTCGGCGCCGGCTGCGGCGTCGTCGCCGACGATGTCGACGTATTGCCACCAGTCCTGCCAGAACGCCCCGCGGCGGTAGCCCACCACCGAGCGGTCGGCCAGGTCGGTGAGGATGCGGTGCGCGTTGAAGCGGTAGGGTGCGTAGGCCAGCAGCAGCCGGTTCGCATCCTCGAACAGCGCCATCCGCGCCGGGCCGTCGGGCGCGAGCTTGAGCCGGTCATAGACCGCGTCGAAGGCCGGCAGCCGGAAGCGCGCCAGGTTGCCCTTGCCCACCGACGGCCCGTAGCCGCGCTCCAGCGCGCCCTGGCCATCGGGCGTCGACGCGCTCGAGTTGACGCGCCAGAGCATGAAGTTGCCGGCGCGCACCGACTTCAGGTTCTCCGGCCACTGTGCCGACTTCAGCCGCGTGCGCAGCCGCAGCGCGGTCATGTCCTTGACCCACAGCTCGTCGAGCTGGCGCGTGACCTGGTCGGTCTGCGTCGTCAGCACCAGCTCCAGCGGCCGGCCGTCGGGGTGCTCGCGCCAGCCGTCGCCGTCACGGTCGACGTAGCCGTACAGGTCGAGCAGCGCCTGGGCGCGTGCCCGGTCCAGGCGGCCCATCTCGCTGCGCACGTCGGCGCGGTAGCCGGTGGTCAGCGGCGGGATGATGGTCTGCGCCGGGATCGCCTGGTGGCGCCGGGCAAGGCGGATCTCGCGGTCGACGTCGATGCCGAGCACCATCGCGCGGCGCAGCGCCACCTTCTCGGGCGTGTAGCCGCCGACCACCGGATCGTCCATGTTGCAGACGGTCAGGTTGACGTCCGCACCCGGCACGCGGAAGGCCTGCACGCCGCGGCGTGCCAGGTCGGGCGCCAGCGTGCCGCCGGGCAGTGCCTGGTCGGCGAAGTCGTTGGGCAGGCGTTCGACGAAGTTCTGCTGCCCGTTCAGGAACGACAGCCAGCGCGGCTGCGCCTGCTCGATGATCGACACCTCGACGCGGTCGATCATCGGCAGCCGCCGGCCCTTGAAGCGCGCCAGCAGCGCCCGGCCTTCGGCGTCGTCGGCGTTGGGTTCGGCGTCGTAGCGCTCGTCGCGGAAGTTCGGCTGGCGTTCGAACACCATGCGCGAGCTGCGCCGCCATTCGGCCAGCCGGAACGGCCCGGTGCCCACCGGGTGCTCCATGATCCGCTCGCCGTAGGCCTCGACCACCTCGCGCGCGACCACGCCGTAGATGTCGTTGGAGGCCCAGACGTACAGGTGGCGCGGGCGCGATTCGCGCAGCCGCACCTCGAAGCGGTGGCGATCGAGCACCCGCAGGCCCTCGACCTCGCGGTCGATCTCGAACGGCCCGCCGCTGTCGAGCGCGCGCTGGCGCAGTTCGCGCAGGCCGACGATGCCTTCCTCCTCCAGGAACGATTGGCTCGGGCTCTTCAGCCGCGGGTCGTACAGGCGCTTGATCGAGTAGACGACGTCGTGCGCGGTCAGCTCGCGCGGCCGGCCGCCGAAGGCCGGGTCGTCGGCGAAGCGGATGCCCGGGCGCAGCCGGAACACGAAGCGCCGGTGGTCGTCGGACACCTCGGGCATCGCCTCGGCCAGGCGCGGGCGCAGCTTGAACGGCCGCGCCAGCGGGTCATAGCCGAGCGGCGATTCGAAGATGTGCGCGGTGACGATGCGCGAGTACAGGTCGCTGACCTGCGCCGGGTCGAAGCCGGTCTCGGCCACCTGGAACGCATAGCGCAGCACCTTGGCCGCGGCAACCGGGGCCGTAGCCGCGGCGCCCGTGCATGGGCTCCCAGCCCAGGGAAGTCCGAGGGCCAGCAGGGACTGTGTCGCGCGGCGGCGTTTCATGGGGCGATGCGGCGGTCGTGGGGGCGGCTGCGCAGGTGGACACGGGTGGGCGCAAGTGCCGGCGGATGTGCCGGAGGGCGCGCGCGTGGGCGGGTCGGGCTGCGTTGTCGGTGACGCGCAGTCTAGGCCGGCGCCGCGGCCTCGGCGCGGCGTGGCGTGGCGGCAGGCTGCCGATCCGCCGGGTGAGTGTCCGGGCTGGGGCCTGTCGACGCGACGGATGGCGAACGCCGAATACCCGGCGCCGAAAAGAAAGCGGGCCAGGCGCCCGGCGCAGCGTGGCGCCGGAGGGCCTGGCCCAAGGTCCGTCTCCCCCCGGAGCGGACCATGGAGCGTGAGTCTGTCGGTGTCGCCTTATGCGCCGCTGCGAATGCGGATCTGGCGGACCTCGTCCCCGGCGACGACGAACCCGAGTTGGGCCGTGCCGCGGTAGAAGTCGCTGATCCAGTCGGCCGAGACGTCCACTTCGTCGGCCGTTCGCCTTGCACCGAGGATCGTCATGGTGCCCCTTGCGCCGATCAGCTCGTGATCGCTCCATGCACGGATGGCGGCACGCCCGATGTAGCGCGCCCCCCAGTCGTCCACGACGCCGTCGTCGGCCAGGCAACTCAGGAAACCCTCGGTATCCCCGCGGTTGACGGCGTCGATGACACCTTCGACCTCGGGCGGCAATGCGGTTTTGCTCATCTCCTCTCCCCCTCGGGACCGGTGGGTCGGCGCTGCCGGCGACGTACCGGCATCGATCGATCCATGCCGAGAAGCTTACCAAATCGGCATTAGTGATATTTGTGGCAGAAGAGGGCCTATTCGGCGTCAATTCGTCGCTTGGATTCGCCGCTTGTCCCCGTTCGTGGCTGATTTGCGCGAACAAAGAAAAGCCGCCGCGGGGTGGCGCGGCGGCTGATGAGGGGCCGAGGAGCGTCAGGCCATTTCGGGCTTGCGCGGGGCGACGAAGTACACCCACGTGAGCGCCGCGAGGTAGGCGCAGGGGATCATCGTGAACAGGATCGAATAGTTGTTGTTCGTCGTCGTCAGCACGTAGCCGACGAGCTGCGTCATGAACATCCCGCCGATCGCGCCGATCATGCCGCCGACGCCGAACACCGAGCTCACCGCGTTCTTCGGCGTCATGTCCATCGCCAGGCTCCAGATGTTGGCCGTCCAGGCCTGGTGCGCGGCGATCGCGATCGAGATGTAGAGCACCGCGGTCCACAGCCCGCTGGCCGACGACGCGAAGACGATCGGCAGGATGCACAGCGCGCAGATCATCATCGACAGCAGCCGCGAGCGGATCGCGTTCATGCCGCGGCCGATCATCGTCGACGACAGCACGCCGCCGCCCACGCTGCCCAGGTCCGCCATCAGGTAGATCACGATCAGCGGCAGGCCCATCTGCGTGACGCTGATGCCCAGGTGGTACTGCTGGTTCAGGTACGGCGGCAGCCAGTACAGGTAGAACCAGAACACCGGCGCGGTCAGCAGGTTGCCCACCGCGTAGGCCCAGGTGGCGCGCATGCCCAGCACCTTGCGGTACGGGATCTTGGCGGCTTCGGGCTCGACGCCGGCCTGGATGTAGTCGAGTTCCGCGCGGCTGACCGACGGGTGGGTTTCGGGGTTGTGGTAGTTCTTGAGCCAGAACGCGAGCCAGACGAGACCGGCGGCGCCGATCACGTAGAACGCGACCTGCCAGCCCCATGCGGCCATGATGAACGGGATCATCATCGGCGTGACCATCGCACCGACGTTGGTGCCGGCGTTGAAGATGCCGGCCGCCATCGAGCGCTCGCCGGCCGGGAACCACAGCCGCGTCGTCTTCACGCACGACGGGTAGTTGCCCGCCTCGGACAGCCCGAGGAAGAAGCGGCAGATCATGAAGCCGACGACCGTCGCGGCGAAGCCGTGCGCCGCCGCGGCGATGCTCCAGAGCAATACCGCGAGCGCGAAGCCGCGCTTGACGCCGACCAGGTCGATGAAGCGGCCCTGCAGCACGTAGCCGGTCGCGTAGCCGACCTGGAACCAGAAGTTGATGTTGGCGTAGTCCTGCGCCGTCCAGTGCATCGCCTGGGCGAGCACCGGCTGCAGGATGCCGAGCGTGGCGCGGTCGATGTAGTTCAGCGTGGTCGCGAAGAACACCAGCGCCAGCATGCCCCAGCGCACCTTGCCGACCGCGAACGCGCGGCGGATCTTGGTGCCGATGGAATCGTGCGCTGAGGGCGCGCCGGCGGCGCCGAATCCGATCGGCGGCGTGGCGACTTGGGCGGTTTGCAACGGGGGCATGTCGTCTCCTGTGGTCTGACAGGGGCGAACCTTAGGGGCCCGATCACACGCCGACAAGTCGTATAGCGAACGCCTGAGCGATCATCGCTCGATTTGGGCGCTGATCGTGTGCTCCGAGGGTTTCCACCGGTCCGCGGCGGACGGCGGCCGACCCGCGAACGCCCGCTCCGGGCGCTCGCGCCCGGGAATCGGGCGCCGGCTATAGTGGACGGTTTTGCCGCCGCAACCGATGCCCCGCAAGCCGCCTCCCGTGCCCTCCGGCTCCGTCGCCGGAATCGACGAGTCCCCCGGGACACCCACGGGCGCGGGGGCCCTGACGACCGGTAGCGCCTCGGACACCACAACCGCCACCACAGCCGCCACCGCGGCCGACGCGCCGGCGCACGCAGCGGCCGAGCCGAGCGCGTCGATCCGCGTGCGCGGCGCGCGCACGCACAACCTGAAGAACATCGACCTCGACATCCCGCGCAACCGCCTGGTCGTGATCACCGGGTTGTCGGGTTCGGGCAAATCCAGCCTGGCGTTCGACACGCTGTATGCCGAGGGCCAGCGGCGCTACGTCGAGAGCCTGTCGGCCTACGCGCGGCAGTTCCTGCAGTTGATGGACAAGCCCGACGTCGACGTGATCGAGGGCCTGAGCCCGGCGATCAGCATCGAGCAGAAGGCGACCTCGCACAACCCGCGCTCGACCGTCGGCACCGTGACCGAGATCCACGACTACCTGCGCCTGCTGTATGCCCGCGCCGGCACGCCGTACTGCCCGGACCACGACCTGCCGCTGGCGGCGCAGAGCGTCAGCCAGATGGTCGACGCGGTGCTGTCTCTGCCGCCGGACACGCGGCTGATGGTGCTGGCGCCCGTGGTGCGCGACCGCAAGGGCGAGTTCACCGAGCTGTTCGCCGACATGCAGGCGCAGGGCTACGTGCGCTTTCGCGTCGACGGTGCCACCTGCGAGGCGACCGACCTGCCGAAACTGAAGAAGGCCGAGAAGCACGACATCGACGTCGTGATCGACCGCGTCAAGGTGCAGCCGCCGGCCTCCGCGGGCACCGCCGCGACCGGCGCTGGAAGCGATGGCGGCGGTCTGCGCCAGCGCCTGGCCGAGAGCTTCGAGGCGGCGCTGCGCATTGCCGACGGCCGCGCGATCGCGCTGGAGATGGACAGCGAGCGCACGCAGCTCTTCTCGAGCAAGTTCGCCTGCCCGATCTGCAACTACTCGCTGAGCGAACTCGAGCCGCGGCTGTTCTCGTTCAATTCGCCGGTCGGCGCCTGCCCGAGCTGCGACGGCATCGGGCACGTCACCGTATTCGATCCCGACCGCGTGGTCGGCTTCCCGTCGCTGAGCCTGGCCAGCGGCGCGGTCAAGGGCTGGGACCGGCGCAACGCCTACACCTTCTCGATGCTGGAGAGCGTCGCGCGCCACTACGGCTTCGACATCGACACGCCTTTCGAGGAACTGCCCGCGGACGCGCGCCGCGTGCTGCTGCACGGCTCCGGCGCCGAGGACATCGCCTTCGTCTACGAAGCCGAGGGCCCGAAGGGCAAGGCGCGCAGCGTCAAGCGCTCGCACCCGTTCGAGGGGATCATCCCCAACCTGCAGCGCCGCTACCAGGAGACCGACTCCGCCGCGGTGCGCGAGGACCTCGCGCGCTACCAGAGCGCCAAGCCCTGCCCGGACTGCCACGGCACCCGGCTGCGCCGCGAGGCGCGCCACGTCTTCCTGCAGGGGCCGGACGACGCCGAGCGCGGCGAACCGATCTACCGCGTGGAGCACTTCACGCTGCGCGACTGTCTCGCGTATTTCGAGCAGTTGCGCCTGCAGGGCGCCAAGGCCGAGATCGCCGACAAGGTGGTGCGCGAGATCCGCTCGCGGCTGAAGTTCCTGAACGACGTCGGCCTGAACTACCTGAGCCTGGACCGCAGTGCCGACACGCTGTCCGGCGGCGAGGCGCAGCGCATCCGGCTCGCCTCGCAGATCGGCTCCGGCCTGACCGGCGTGATGTACGTGCTCGACGAGCCGAGCATCGGCCTGCACCAGCGCGACAACGACCGGCTGATCGGCACGCTGCGCCACCTGCGCGACATCGGCAACAGCGTGCTGGTGGTCGAGCACGACGAGGACGCGATCCGCAGCGCCGACCACGTCATCGACATGGGCCCGGGCGCCGGCGTGCACGGCGGGCGCGTGATCGCCCAGGGCACGCACGAGCAGGTGGCCGCGAACCCCGATTCGCTGACCGGCCGCTACCTCGCGCGCACGCTGCGCATCGCGGTGCCGGCGCGCCGCCGCACGCTGGACGACACCGCCGAGCGCCAGGTGCTGCGCATCGTCAATGCGCGCGGCAACAACCTGAAGGGCGTCAGCGCCGAGATCCCGGTCGGGCTGTTCACCTGCGTCACCGGCGTGTCCGGCTCGGGCAAGTCGACGCTGGTCAACGACACGCTGTATGCCGCCGTCGCGCGCAAGCTCTACAACAGCCACGCCGAGCCCGAGCCGCACGACGAGATCGACGGGCTCGACGCATTCGACAAGGTCATCAACGTCGACCAGAGCCCGATCGGCCGCACGCCGCGCAGCAACCCGGCCACCTACACCGGGCTGTTCACGCCGATCCGCGAGCTGTTCGCCGAGGTGCCGGCGGCCCGCGAGCGCGGCTACGGGCCGGGCCGCTTCAGCTTCAACGTCTCCGGCGGTCGCTGCGAGGCCTGCCAGGGCGACGGGGTGCTGAAGGTCGAGATGCACTTCCTGCCCGACGTCTACGTGCCCTGCGACGTGTGCCACGGAAAGCGCTACAACCGCGAGACGCTGGAGGTGCTCTACAAGGGCCGCAACATCACCGAGGTGCTGGAGCTGACGGTCGAGGACGCGCATGGCTACTTCGCCGCGGTGCCGGCGATCGCGCGCAAGCTGCAGACGCTGCTCGACGTGGGGCTCGGCTACATCCGCCTCGGCCAGAGCGCGACCACGCTGTCGGGCGGCGAGGCGCAGCGCGTGAAGCTGGCGCTGGAGCTCTCCAAGCGCGACACCGGCCGCACGCTGTACATCCTCGACGAGCCGACCACCGGCCTGCATTTCGCCGACATCGACCTGCTGCTGCGCGTGCTGCACCAGTTGCGCGACGCCGGCAACACGATCGTCGTGATCGAGCACAACCTGGACGTGATCAAGACCGCCGACTGGCTGATCGACATGGGCCCCGAAGGCGGCGCCGGCGGCGGCACGGTGGTGGCGGTGGGCACGCCGGAAGACGTGGCCGCGAATCCGGCGAGCCACACCGGGCGCTACCTGAAGGCGATGCTGCCCGGCCGGTAGTCGGGCCGGTGCAGGGCGAAGGCGCTGCCGATAGACTGCGGCGGCCCTTCAGGAGACACCCGGATGCCGCTCGCCATCGACTACTACTTCGCGCCCCAATCGCCCTGGACCTACCTCGGCCACGAACGGCTGCGGACGATCGCGCGAGCGGCCGGCGCGGCGATCCGCGTGCGGCCGGTCGATCTCGGCGGCAAGGTGTTCCCGGTCTCCGGCGGCCTGCCGCTCGGCCAGCGCGCGCCGCAGCGCCAGGCCTACCGGCTGGTCGAGCTGCAGCGCTTCAGCGATTGGCTCGGGCTGCCGATCCACCTGAAGCCGGCGTTCTTTCCGGTGGCGGGCGACGACGCGGCGCGGCTGATCACCGCCGTCGATTCGCTCGACGGCGCCGAAGCCGCACTCGACCTGACCGGCGCGGTGCTGCGCGCGGTGTGGGTCGAGCAGCGCAACATCGCCGATGCGGACGAGCGCGGCCGGATGCTGTCGGCGCTGGGCCTGCCGGCGAGCCGCCTGGACGACGCGAAGACGCCCGAGGTGCAGCAGCGCTACGAGTCGTTCACGCAGCAGGCGATCGGCGCCGGCGTGTTCGGCGCGCCGAGCTACGTGATCGACGGCGAGGTGTTCTGGGGCCAGGACCGGCTCGACTTCGTCGAGCGCCGACTGGCGCGCGGCTGATGCCCAGCTGATGCGCACGCCAGCCAGCCGCATCGAACGCAGGACGAAAAAAAGCCGGTGACGGGCACCGGCTTCGATCGCGGCCGACACCGGCCGCCACCTGGATGAGACTGATCGGTTACTTCAGGTGAGCGTTGATCAGCTTGGTCATCTCGAACATCGACACCTGGGCCTTCTTGAAGATCTCCTTCAGCTTGCCGTCGGCGTTGATCATGGTCTTCTTGGCGGCGTCCTGCAGCTGGTTGGCCTTGATGTAGTCCCACACCTTCTTGGTCACTTCGGTGCGGGGCAGCGCCGCGTCGCCGATCACCGCGGCCAGCGCGGGGCTCGGGGTCATGGCCTTCATGAAAGCGGCGTTCGGCGTGCGCTTGGCACCGGCTTCCTTGGCCACGACCTTCTTCGGCGCGGCGGCCTTCTTGGCCGGGGCGGCTTTCTTCGCGGCCGCCTTCTTGGCCGCAGGGGCCTTCTTTGCTGCCGCCTTTTTGGCGGGAGCCTTTTTCGCAGTTGCCATTTCGAATCTCTCCATCAAGTGGTTTGTTGATGTGGCGGTTCGGGCAAGGGCCGCATGAGCCCTCGTTTCTCCATACACCGCGCGGTGCGAATGGTACTGCGTGACACCTGCAAAGAGAAGGAGTTTTCAGAGGAGAAACATGCAATCCACCGAGGTAGAAGACCCGTTTGTCGCGGCCCCGCATCGCTGCCGGTTCGGGGCCCTGATGCGGACCTTGCCGGCTTCGTGCGACGGCCGCGCCGCCGGTATCTCGCCGATGGCTCGCGATCAGCGTGCGGCGATGACCTGGGCCGCCGCGTTGACCACCGCGGCGATGCGGCCGATGTCGCGCAACTGCTGCGTGGTCAGGCCTTCCTTCTTCAGCAGCGCGTAGTGCGAGCCGATGCAGAAATGGCACTTGCCGACGATCGATGCCGACAGCGCAAATGCCTCGAACTGCTTCTTCGCGACGCCGCCGGCGCTCGCATACGCATTCATCCGCAGTTCGGGCCGGGCGGTTTTCAGGTCCTCGTCGTCGGCCATTTCGACGAAGGGATACCAGATGTTGTTCATGCCCATCAGCGAAGCGGCGGTGAGTGCGGCATTCGCCTCGAGTTCGGGAAGATTCGACTTGAAGATATCCACCATCGGCTTGCTGCGCGCGGCGAAGGCCGCGGCCAACGCGACGCCCAGCGCGTCCACCGGCGGCAGGCTCGAGCGCGCGATCACGCCGTCGATGTTCAGGCGGATGTCCTTGGCGTAGTCGGGAATCAGGTCCTTGAGGGGCTGGAGGAATTCCATGGTCGTGCTCCGTAAAGGTAACGAAAGGTTGGGCCGGGAAGAACAACGGCCCGGGCGAGCCGGGCCGTCAAGCCTCCGGGCCGGACCGGCCCGGTCTCGGCGTTACAGCGTGTTGCCGCCGACCGCGCGGTTGCACGGGCACAGCTCGTCGGTCTGCAGG
>JBGAMJ010000150.1:0-13672 GCA_044223035.1 Piscinibacter sp. | reverse complement strand
GCCACCTCGGTCTTGATGCCGCCGTTGCCGGCGACGTAGACCTCCCAGCCGGAGTCGACGCCGATCACGCCGACGTCCTTGATGCCCGATTCGGCGCAGTTGCGCGGGCAACCGCTGACGGCCAGCTTGACCTTGTGCGGCGCGTACATGCGCCACAGCACGCGCTCGAGCTCGATGCCCAGGCCGGTCGAGTCCTGCGTGCCGAAGCGGCACCACTCGCTGCCCACGCAGGTCTTCACCGTGCGCAGCGTCTTGCCGTAGGCGTGGCCGGACGGCATGCCGAGATCCTTCCAGACCTTCGGCAGGTCTTCCTTCTTGACGCCCAGCAGGTCGATGCGCTGGCCGCCGGTGACCTTCACGCTCGGGATCTGGTACTTGTCGACCACGTCGGCGATGCGCCGCAGCTCCGACGAGTTGGTCGTGCCGCCCCACATCCGCGGCACCACCGAGTAGGTGCCGTCCTTCTGGATGTTGGCGTGGCTGCGCTCGTTGATGAAGTGGCTCTGCGGATCGTCCTTGGCCTCCTTCGGCCAGGTGCTGATCAGGTAGTAGTTCACGGCCGGCCGGCAGCTCGAGCAGCCGTTCGGCGTGCGCCACGACAGTGCCTTGTAGACGCCGTCGATCGTCAGCAGGTGCTGCTCGCGGATCGCCTGGCGCACGTCGGCGTGGCTCGAATCGCTGCAGGCGCAGATCGCCTTCTTCTTCGGCGCGGCGCTGTAGTCGCCACCGGCGGTGAACATTAGCAACTGCTCGACCAGGCCGGTGCACGAGCCGCAGGAGGCGCTCGCCTTGGTGTGCTTCTTCACCTCCTCGATCGTGAACAGGCCCTTTTCCTTGATGGCCTTGCAGATCGTGCCCTTGGTGACGCCGTTGCAGCCGCAGACCTCGGCCGAATCGGGCATCGACGCGGCCTTGCTGTGGCCCTCGTGGCCGGTGTCGCCGATGTTGGATTCACCGAACATCAGCTTGTCGCGGATGTCGTGGATCTTGCGGCCCTCGCGCAGCAGCTTGAAGTACCAGGCGCCGTCGGCGGTGTCGCCGTACATGCAGGCGCCGACGAGCTTGTCGTCCTGGATCACCAGCTTCTTGTAGACGCCGCCGTAGGGATCGCTCATCACGATCTCCTCGCAGTCGGCGCCGCCCATGAAGTTGCCGGCAGAGAACAGGTCGATGCCGGTCACCTTCAGCTTGGTCGAGGTCTGCGAGCCGGTGTAGCGGCCGATGCCGAACTCGGCCAGGTGCGTCGCGCAGACCTTGCCCTGCTCGAAAAGCGGCGCCACCAGGCCGTAGGCGATGCCGCGGTGCGACGCGCATTCGCCGACCGAGTAGATGCGCGGGTCGGTGATGGTCTGCATCGTGTCGTTGACGACGATGCCGCCGCGGTTGTTGGGCCCGCAGTGGAGGCCGATCTTCAGGGCCAGCTCGGTGTTCGGGCGGATGCCGGCGGCCATCACCACCAGGTCGGCCGGCACGTCGGTGCCGTCCTTCAGCCGCACCGCGGTGACGCGGCCGTCGGGGCCGCCGACCAGCTCCTGCGTCTGCGCGCCGACGCGGAACTTCATCCCGCGGTCTTCCAGCGACTTGCGCAGCAGCTGCCCGGCCACGTCGTCGAGCTGGCGCTCCATCAGCCAGGTGGCCAGGTGCACCAGCGTCACGTCCATGCCGCGCGAGATCAGCCCGTTGGCCGCCTCCAGCCCGAGCAGGCCGCCGCCGACGACCACCGCATGCTTGTGCGTGCGCGCGGTCTCGATCATCGTGTTGGTGTCGGCGATGTCGCGGAAGGCGATCACGCCTTCCAGGTCCTTGCCCGGCAGCGGCGGGATGAACGGGTTCGAGCCGGTGCAGATCAGCAGCCGGTCATACTCCTCCTCGGTGCCGTCGGCGGCGATCACGACGCGCCGGCGGCGGTCCACGTTCACCACCTTCTTGCCCAGGTGCAGGCGGATGCCGTTGTCCTCGTACCAGCTCAGCGGGTTTAGGATGATGTCGTCCAGCGTCTGTTCGCCGGCCAGCACCGGGCTGAGCAGGATGCGGTTGTAGTTGGGGTGCGGTTCGGCACCGAAGATCGCGATCTCGTAGAGGTCGGGCGCGATCTTCAGCAGTTCTTCGATCGTTCGCACACCGGCCATGCCGTTGCCGACCATCACGAGCTTCATCTTCTTCATCGGGCTCTCCGAGGAATGTTCGAGGGATTAGCAAGCGAGGTGCCAGTGGGCACCGTCGCGCGGGAAGGGCTGGCGCTCGTCGAGCGGGCGGCGCGAAGCGAACGTCGAGCGTGATCCAATCGAGGCATGAGCTTCGATGTGGACGTGGGTCGGGCGAGCCTGCGCGGGCCGCGGGATGTCAACGAGGACTACGCGGCCGCCGTGCGCAGCTCCGCCGCCGACGGCTCGCTGGGCCTGGTGGCGGCGATCGCCGACGGCGTCTCCACCGGCGGCGGCGGGCTCGAGGCGGCGCAGACCAGCGTGCTCGCCGTCACCGAGGACGTGCTCGCCGCGCCCGACACCTGGGAGACCACGGTCGCACTCGACCGCGTGATCGCCGCGCAGAACGCCTGGCTCGCCGACCACAACCGCCGCCGGCTCGGCACTGGCGGCGGCGGGCAGGTCGGCATGACGACGCTGACCGCGCTGGTGCTGCGCGGCCACGGCTTCACGATGGCGCACGTCGGCGACACGCGCGCCTGGTTGCAGCGCGCCGGCACGTCCGAGCTGGTGCAGATGAGCCAGGACCATGCGTTCGACCACCCCGACCAGCGGAGCCGGCTGACCCGCGCGGTCGGCCTGGATGCGCACGTCTGGGTCGACTACCAGCAGGGCGAGCTGCTCGACGGCGACGTGTTCGTGCTGACCACCGACGGCGTGCACGGCGCGCTGCGCCGCGAACGGCTGGCGACGCTGGCCGCCACCGCCCGCAGCGACTGCGCACAGGCGGCAGGCGACGCGATCGTGCGCGCCGCCCTCGCCGCCGGCGGGCGCGACAACGCCACCGCGCTGGTGCTGCACGTGCGCGGGCTCTCCGAGTCGCGGCTGGAGGACAGCCAGCTCGAAGGCCGGCAGCTCCCGGTGCCGCCGCGCATGAAGGTCGGCGACCGGCTGGACGGCTACGTGATCACCGCCGTGGTCGCCGACACCGGCGTGCACCGGCTGTACCAGGCGCGCGAGCCGGGCACGCAGGCGCTGGTGGCGATCAAGACGCTGCACGAAGCACGCGCCAGCGACCGCGAGGAACGCGCGATGCTGGCCCACGAGGCCTGGCTGGCCCGCCGCGTGGCGCCCGGCGTGCCGACCGCCGGCCACGGGCATTTCGTGCGCCTGCGCGAGCCCGCCGTGGCGAGCGCCTTCTACCTGGTGTTCGACTGGCACGCCGGCCGCACGCTGGAACAGTGGCGTGCCGACGGCCGCCGCTTCGAGGTGGCGGAGATCGTGGCCGGCGCGCTGGCGGTGGCTCGCGCGCTGGCCCGTCTGCACCGGCTGGGCGTGATCCACCGCGACATCAAGCCCGGCAACCTGCACCTCGGCGAGGACGGCCGCTGGCGCGTGCTCGACCTGGGCGTGGCGGTGTCCGGCCGCGAGCCGCGCTCGCTGCGCACGCTGCACGCCGGGACGCCGAGCTACATGAACCCGGAGCAGTGGGCGCGCGACGAGCACGTGCCCGCCGACGCCGGCAGCGACCTGTTCGCGCTCGGCGTCACGATGTACGAATGGCTGACCGGCCGCCTGCCCTACGGCCAGGTCGAGCCCTACCAGCGCGCCCGCTTCCGCAACGACCCGAAGCCGTGCTCGCGGCTGCGGCCGGACGTGCCGATCTGGCTCGACCACGTCGTGCGCAAGGCGATCGCGATCGACCCGAAGCAGCGCTTCGAGACCGCCGAGGAGATGGTGCTCGCGCTGGAGCGCGGCGCCGCCCGGCCGCTGGCCGCGCCCGGCAGCACGCCGCTGGTCGCGCGCGACCCGGCCGCGCTGTGGCGCATCGCCTTCGCGATGTCGCTGCTCGCCAACCTGCTGCTGGTGTACTGGCTGCTGTTCCTGCCGCGCTGAGCGGCCGCGGCGCGACGCCGGCAGATGGCCGGCACGGGCCGCTGGCGCCGGCGTGCCACCATGTCCGCGATCCGCCTCACGCGCCCGTGCCGCGGCGCTCGAGCGACGAACCGCCGTAGTCGACCGGCGTCGACGCCGCGGCGCGGCCGGCGGCCACGCGGGCGCGGCCGCCCTTTTCGGCCCAGGTGCGCGTCCAGCGGATCTGCACCACGCGCAGCATCAGCAGCATGCCGGCGGCCAGCACCGCGAAGGCGACGAAGCCCCAGAGGTAGGTGCCGGTGAGCTGCTTGGACTGGCCCATCGCGTTCGGGATGAAGCCGCCGCCGAGCGCACCGATCTCGCCGATCATCGAGCCGGCGACGGCGGTGGTCAGCGGCCAGCGCAGCGGCACGAGCTGGAACAGCGCGCCGTTGCCGGCACCGAGCGCGGCGAAGCAGAGCATGAACAGCAGCGTCGTGATCGCTACCGACTGGCCGGACAGCCCGCACATCACGAGCGTGCCGCAGACGAGGATCAGCACCGCCGACAGCGTGTTGATGCCGCCGATCCGGTCCGACACATAGCCGCCGACGACGCGCACCGCCGAACCCATCAGCGTGGCCAGCATCGTCAACTGGCCGGCCTCGACCTTGGTGACCTTGAACTGGTCGTAGAAGTAGGTGGGCAGGAAGCTCGCGAGGCCGATGAAGCCGCCGAAGGTGATCACGTAGATCAGGCTGAACGCCCAGCCGTCCTTCTCGAACAGGCAGGACACGTGCTCGCGGAAGGTCTGGTGCTCGATGTCCGGCGGCTCCTTGGCCATCACGGCCATCACGGCCATCGGCAGCAGCATCGTGCAGGCGGCCAGGCCGTAGACCGCGGTCCAGCCGAACTTCATCGCCAGCGGCGGCGCGAACAGCACCGCGAGCACGGTGCCCGAGTTGCCGGCGCCGGCAATGCCCATCGCCAGCCCCTTGTACTGCGGCGGGAACCAGCCGCTGCCCAGGCTCAGTGCGACGCCGAAGCTGCCGCCGGCGATGCCCAGCAGCACGCCCATCGCCAGCACCTCGCCGTGGGTGTCGACGAACAGGTAGCCGTACAGCAGTGCGATCACGATCAGGCCCATCTCGACCAGCGCGGCGCTCTTGCGGCCGATGTACTGCGACAGCACGCCGAGCGGGAATCGCATCAGCGCGCCGGCGATGATCGGCACCGACACCATGAAGCCCTTCTGGGCGGCGTCGAGCTTGAAGCTCTCGCTGATGAACGGTGCCATCGCGCCGTTGAGCACCCAGATCGCGAAGGTGAAGTCGAAGTAGAGGAAGGACGCGAACAGCGTCGGCCAGTGGCCCGAGCGCACGAAGGTCTTGAAATTGGACATGGCGGCGGTCTCCGGAGGGGGGACGGGTCGGAATCGGGAACCTGGGGACCGCTGACGCGACGACGCATCGCCACCGGCGGTGGGCGCGGATGCGGCAGGGCAGCGGGAAGGGCGAGGGATCGGGCGTCACGTTCCTCCGGCCACCCGGGTCGAAACCAAGTGTCGGGAACGTGAAGGTCCGCAGCGTTGCGGACGGTGACCTTGGCGTCGAAAGCGTCGGTCGGGGTGCGGCGTTGCACCGGTCACAGTGGACTCAGCAAGCGCCATGCCAACCCTTGTGCACGGCCGCGTGGCCGTCGGCCTGGCCGCCCGCTCGCCGGTCGGCCGCCTGCCGTGGTGTACTCCTTGCATCCGTGGCCTCGCCGTGTCGCCGATCGGGTTTCCCCCCCGGTGAAGCAGGCCGGTTTCCGACCTCGGAGTGCCCCGACCGCAATGACCACCGCCCTGATCGTGACCACACCCTTGCCCGGCGACGCCTCGCTGCCGGCAGATCTGGCGGGCGTCGGCATTCACGTGCTTGGTGCGGTCGAACGCGGCAACTTGGTGCAGGAGGCGATCCGCCTCGCGCCGGACGTGGTGATCTGCCACGAGGCCTGGCCCGATGCCGCGCTGTTCGAGAGCTGCGCGCTGCTGACCGCCACCGCGCCGCGGCCGCTGATCGTGTTCACCCGCGACCCGGATGCCGACAAGATCGATCAGGCGCTGCGTGCCGGCGTCAACGCCTACGTGATCAATGGCTACGCGGCGAACCGGCTGCGATCGGTGGTGCACGTGGCGCAGGCGCGCTTTGCGCACGAGCGCCGCCTGCGCGAATCGCTCGACGAGGTGACGCACCGTTTCGAGGAGCGCAAGCTGGTCGACCGCGCCAAGGGCATCCTGATGCGCGCACGCCAGCTCTCCGAGGAGGAGGCCTTCCGGGTGCTGCGCACCGCGTCGATGCACAGCAAGCGGCGCGTCGGCCAGGTGTCGCAACAGGTGATCGATGCGGCGCGCTATGCCGAGGCAGTCAACCGCGCCGGGCAGTTGCGGATGCTGTCGCAGCGGCTGGTCAAGCTGCAGGCGCTGCGCGTGCTCGGCCGCGATCCGGCGCGGACCGAGGCGCAGTTCGCCGAAGCGGTGCAGCGCGTCGAGGCCAACCTGGCGATGCTCGGCAAGGGCGTCTCGCAATCGACCTACGGCGACTTGCTGGAGGGCGCGATGGTGGCCTGGCGGGCGCTGCGCAGCGGGTTGCGCACGCCGGTGGACGCGGCGCGGCTGGCCGACGTCGACGCCTGCGCGGAGCGCTTCCTCGAGCGCGCCGATCGCCTCACCGCCAGCCTCGAGAACTCCGGCCTGGTGACGACGCTGGAGGTGATCAATGTCGCCGGCCGGCAACGGATGTGGTCGCAGCGGCTGGCCAAGCAGGCGCTTCTGTCGGTGCTGCTGGTGGAGCCGGCGGCCGGACAGGCGCGCGACGACGCCCGGCGCACCGCGGCGGCGCTCGACGAGGCGCTGGCCTACCTCGAGGGCCTGCCGCTGAGCACGCGCGAGATCCGCCAGTTGCTGGAGACCGCGCGCAGCAGCGCCCGGCACCTGCTCGATGCGGCCGCCCAGGCGGCCACGCCGGACGGTCCGCGCGCGCTGGCCGACGCCAGCGACGCGGTGCTGGAGGTGTTCGAGCACCTGACCGACCAGTACGAACGCAGCATGCAGGTGCTGATGGGCTGATGGGCCGGGAATCGCGGCCGCCCGCGCCGGTATCATGAAACTAGGGGGGCAGGCGACGCGACGCCCGGCATCGCTTGCATTGGCGCAGGCGCCGGACCAAGATCGCGCCGGGTGCTGCCAGTCGTCCGGCCTGTCGAGGCTAGCCCCCGCTTCCGGTCCCCTGCGGGTCGTCTTCGGGCGGCGTCGCGGGAAGCGTGCAGAACCATTCGAGGAGCCCATGACCGAGTCGATGCAGTCGCCCGTGGCGGATGGTGCGGCGCGCTCGCGCGAGATCGTCGCCGTGCTGGCGTCCAGCGACGGGGCCGTTGCCGACGCCCTGTTGATGTTGCTGGACCATCTCGAGCTGCCGTTCGGCATCAAGGATCTGGCCACCGGCCGCTACGTGCACGCCAGCCTGCGCCTGGCCGCGCTGTGCGGGCGGTCGCCGCAGCAGGTGCTGGGGCAGAACGACATCGAACTGTTCGGCGTCGACCAGGCCGCGCCGCTGCGCGTGGCCGACGAGGTGGCGCGGGCGCAGCGGCTGCCCTACACCTCCGAATGCCGCATCGAGCGCGATCGCCAGCGGCGCGAATTCAACGTCACGCGGCTGCTGCTGCCGGCCGCCGGCGGCAGCAGTCCAGGCCACCTGGCCAGTGTCTGGAGCGAAACCACCGCCGCGCACCAGCGCGAGGCCCAGCTCGCCAACGCGCTGAAGCAGCTGGAGCAGCAGCAGGTGGCCACCGAGACGCTGCGCCGCGAGACGCAGGACCAGGCGCTGCGCGACAGCGTCACCGGCCTGTACCAGCGGGTGCACTTCGACGACCAGCTCCGGCGCGAGGTCGACCTCTCCTCGCGCGAGCACCGCGAGTTCGCGCTGGTGTCGATCGAGCTCGATCCACCCGGCGATGCGGCCCGCGCCGCTGGCCCCGCCGCGCGCCTGCGCGTGCTGGAGGCGCTCGGTCGACTGCTGCGCGGCAACACCCGGGCGATGGACGCATCGTGCCGCCTCGAGGAAGACCGCTTCGCGATCCTGCTGTCCGGCGTCGGCCTGGCGACCGCGCATTCGCGCATGGAAGGGCTGCGCCGGCAGTGCGCGACGCAGATCGTCGTGCTCGACGGGCGGGATCTCGGCTTCACGGTGTCGATGGGCGTCGCGAGCTTTCCGCACACGGCGCACACGCAGGAGGAGCTGATGCAGGCGGCCGACTCGGCACTCGCCGAGGCGCGGCGCCGCGGCGGCAACCACGTGACGCTGGCGAGCATCCGCTTCGAGCCGCTGTGACGCGGCGTTGACCGGCTTCGGCCCGCCGTGCTGCTGGTCCGCTGTCGGCGGCTCGCGCGCCGAACGGCCGAGCTCAGCCGGCGTCGAGCCGGCGCAGCACCGCGTCCCATTCGGCCGGCGTCACCGGCGTGATCGACAGCCGGTTGCCGCGCCGCAGCACCTGCATCGACTGCAGTTCCGGCGCCTCGCGCATTTCCGCAAGCGACAGCAGCCGGGTCTTGCGCACGAGCCGCACGTCGACATGCAGCCAGCGCGGTTCCTCGCGGCGGGCGGCGGCGTCGAAATAGGGGCTGGCGGGGTCGAACTGCGTGGCGTCTGGGTAGGCGGTGCTGGCCACCTCGGCGAGCCCGGCGATGCCCGGCTGCGGGCACGACGAGTGGTAGAAGAGCACGCCGTCGCCGGCGCGCATCGCAGCGCGCATGAAGTTGCGCGCCTGGTAGTTGCGCACGCCGACCCAGGGCACCGTCTGAGCCGGCGCGGCCGCCAGGTCGTCGATCGAGCACTCGGTGGGCTCGCTCTTCATCAGCCAGTGGGCCATCGCGAGGGAAACGGGGAGTCGCTGGGGTCGAGCCGCGCCGGCCATGCCGGAGAACCGGCCGCATGGCGCGCAGGCGGGTAAAGGTGTCCGTCGCGAACCGGGAGCCGCATTCCTGAACCCAGGTGGATTCAGGTGGGCCAGGTCAGCCGGGCTTCGGGTTCATCTGACGCGAGACGATCACACCAACCGGGCGATGTTCCAAGCCCTTGCTCGCAAGAGCATCGGTTCAAGGAAATATAGGACTCACGCGAACGCAACGGACGGGACCATTCTACGACTCGGGGCCGTGTCGTCCAGCGCCGTCAGAGCAATCGTCCGTCGTTGCCAAGGGCTTGGTCGAGGCGGCGGATCAGCGCATCGACGTCGACCGCGTCGCGCAACGGGGCCTCGTTCGCCGCCGCCGGCCGCTGGGCGAGCGCGTAGGCCAGGTTCAGCGCCGCGAGCACCGCAATGCGCTCGCGGGCCTTGACCTTGCCGGCGTCTCGGATCGCGCCCATCTCGCGGTCGACCTGCGCCACCGCGTCAAGCAGCGTGGCCTCGCCACCCTCCGGGCAGCCGAGGATGTAGCTCTGACCGAGGATGGTGACTTCGACCTGTTTCATGGGCGCGGCTGTTCTCCGGCGTCGGCGCCGGCCGGAAGGGGAGACGCTGCGCCGCTGCCGCCGGGTTCCTTCGGCAGCCGTTCGAGCAGCACGTCGATGCGGCTGCGCGCCGCGTTCAGCCGCGAGCGCAGGCTGTCGCGCTCCTGCGTGACAGCGGCCAGCTGCTGCTCCAGCAGTGCGTTGGTGCGCTGTTGCTCGTCGTGCCGAAGGAGCAGGCGCTCCACCCGTTCGGCGAGTTCTTCGAGCTTCGACATGGCGCGGCGCGGACGATGGAAAGAACCGCCATTGTAGGGTTGCGCTCCCGCACGGCGGCACCGGCATGGGGCGCGCAGGCCGGCGCCGGTCGCTCGGCCGTCAGTTCTTCCGGGACGATCCGGGGCGCGTGGGCAGCGCCGCCAGCCGGTTCGGCGTGCTGGGTTCCCACAACGCGCCCGGACCGGTGTCGATCTGGTTCGTCAACGCATGCATCAGCGCCAGGCTCGCGCGGCTGCCGATGCGCCGCAGCAGCTGCAGATGGCGCGGCGTCCAGGCGATCGTCGCCCCCGCCTGCTCGCAACTGAAAAGCCCGAAGGGCGCACCGTTGACGGAGAACAGCACGTCGATCAGCGAGCGGATGTCCAGCGGCAGCAGGTAGTCGGCGAGGAAGCCCTGCGTGGCCGGGTGCGAATGCACGTCGGGCGCGACCACGCAGCCGTCGCGCATCAGCACGTCGAAGTAGGCGGTGACGTCGCTGCCGACCATGTCGGTCACCGGCAACAGCCCGCCCTCGCGGCTGTCGTACATCGCCGCGCAGCGCAGCGCCTGGCCGTCAGCGGTGTCGATCAGCATCCAGATGCCGGCGCGCGTGCATCCCATGTCGACCGTCATCTGGCGCGTGAACTGCTCCAGGAACTGCTGGCTGTCGATCTCGCCGCGATCGAGCAGCCCGCAGATCTGGCGGATGGCCTGGAGTTCGGGCATCGTCGTCGGCGTCTGTCGTGGGCGCGGGATCGAATGCCGGGGATCAGGCGCGCAGCGCCTTCGGCGCGGCATCGCAATAGCGCGCGACTCCGCAGCGCGGGCACTGCGGCAGCCGGGCCTGGCAGACATAGCGGCCGTGCAGGATCAACCAGTGGTGCGCGTCGACCGCGTAGCGTGCCGGCACGCGCCGCAGCAGCCCCTGCTCGACCTGCAGCGGATCCTTGCCCGGCGCCAGGCCGGTGCGGTTGCTGACGCGAAAGACGTGGGTGTCGACGGCCATCGTCGGTTCGCCGAACGCCACGTTGAGCACGACGTTCGCCGTCTTGCGGCCGACGCCCGGGAGCGCCTCCAGCGCCTCGCGCGAGCGCGGCACCTGCCCGCCATGGCGCTCGATCAGCAGCCGGCAGGTCTCGAACAGGTTCTTCGCCTTGTTGCGGAACAGGCCGATCGTGCGGATGTGTTCAGTGATGGCGTCTAGACCGAGCGCGAGCATGCGCGCCGGCGTGTTGGCCTGCGCGAACAGCCGCCGCGTCGCGCGGTTCACGCCGACGTCTGTCGCCTGTGCCGACAGCAGCACCGCCGCCAGCAGCTCGAACACGTTCGTGTATTCCAGCTCGCTGGCCGGCTGCGGATTGGCCGCCGCGAGGGTCGCGAAGAAGGGCTCGATCAGGGCAGCGCGCATGGAGTGCGATTGTCGCAGCGTGCCACTGCCATCACCGCGGTCGCGGAGATCGTAGGGTGGGCTTGGGACGGAGGAGGGCGTCCCACCGGGCGGGTTCGGGGCCCGTCCGGAGGCCCTTCATCGGCGCGTCGTGACCTTCGCCCGCGCCAGGGCGGCGGCCACGCGTTCCCGGCGGAGCACATCCGCGTCGGGCGGTCCATCGCAGGTCACTGACCCGGCCGCCCGGGCTCCGGAGTCTGGCAGGAGTGGCGGCGCGTCCGATGAACATGTAACGGCAGTTCGTGCAAGCAACGGCGGCACACCCGGCGGCTGCGCCGCCGCAGGCGCAGAGCCACGAGGCGCCGGATCGGGCGATATTCCGGAGGCCGCTCCGAGCTGCCGCTGCCGGTGCGCGGCATAACGGGCGCGGGCCACGTCGGCCTGGTCGGGGCTCCATGCGGCCCAGCCGCTGCGTTCGCCGGTCACGCCGACCATCGCGATGCAGTCGACCGGGCAGGCGGGTATGCACAGCTCGCAGCCGGTGCATTCGGTCTCGATCACGGTGTGCATGACCTTCGCGCCACCGACGATGCAGTCGACCGGGCAGGCCTTCAGGCACAGGGCGCAGCCGATGCACCAGCCTTCGTCGATCACCGCGACGCCGCGCGGCGCCTCGCGGCCGCAGGCCGGGTCCAGCGCGATGAACGGTCGCCCGGTGATTGCCGCCAGCCGTGCGATGCCGTCGGCGCCGCCGGGCGGGCAGCGGTTGATGGCGGCGTCGCCTTGGGCGATCGCGTCGGCGTAAGCGCGGCAGTCGGGGTAGCCGCAGCGCCTGCACTGCGTCTGCGGCAATGCGGCGTCGATCCGGCCGGCGAGCGCACCGACATCCACACTCGCGGGCGGCCCGAGCTCTGCATCAGCGATCGGGCTTCCTTCGCTGCCGCCTGCCGAGGCGGCAGGCAGGGTCACGCGTCGCGGGCGGAGCGCCGGCGCGGCACGGCATCGCCGTCGGCGGCAACGCTGGCCTTGCGGCGCGGCCGCGCCACGGACGGGATCGAGACCTCGTCGGTGAGCGCCGGTGTCACCGGTTCCTGGTGCGTCGCAATGAAGTCGCGCACCGTCGGGTAGACCTGCTCGCGCCAGCGGCGCCCGGAGAAGATGCCGTAGTGCCCGGCGCCGACCGCGTCGTAGTGGAATTGCCGCGACTTCGGGATGCCGGTGCACAGGTCGTGCGCGGCGCGTGTCTGTCCGGCGCCGGAGATGTCGTCCAGTTCGCCTTCGATGGTCAGCAGCGCGCTGGTCGTGATCGCGGCGGGGTCCACGAGCTGGCCCTCGACCTCCCAGGTTCCGTTGACCAGCGCGAACTCCTGGAACACGGTGCGGATGGTGTCGAGGTAGTACTCCGCCGGCATGTCGAGCACCGCGTTGTACTCGTCGTAGAACGAGCGGTGCGCATCGGCGCTGTCGTCGTCGCCGCGCACCAGGTCGAGGAAGTAGTCGTAGTGCGAGCTCATGTGGCGATCGGGGTTCATCGCCACGAAGCCGGTGTGCTGCAGGAAGCCGGGGTACACATTGCGCCCCGCGCCCGGGTAGTTGACCGGCACGCGGTAGATGACGTTGTGCTCGAACCACTCGAGGCTCTTGTTCATCGCCAGGTTGTTGACGGCGGTCGGCGATTTCCGGGCGTCGATCGGCCCGCCCATCATCGTCATCGTGCGCGGCGTGGCTTCGCCGTTGCTCGCCATCAGCGAGATGGCCGCCAGCACCGGCACGGTGGGCTGGCAGACCGAGATCACGTTCGCGTCAGGCCCGATGTGGCGGATGAAATCCTGCACGTAGCCGATGTAGTCGTCGAGGTGGAACGGGCCCTCGCTGGCGGGCACCATGCGCGCGTCGGTCCAGTCGGTGATGTAGACCTTGTGGTCGGCCAGCAGGGCGCGGACCGTCTCGCGCAGCAGCGTGGAATGGTGCCCGGACAGCGGCGCGACCACCAGCACCGTGGGCTGCGTCTTCATCCTCGTCAGCATCGGCGCGTTGTCGGTGAAGCGCTTGAAGCGCAGCAGCCGGCAGAACGGCTTGGTGACCGCCACCTGCTCCTGCACGGCGACGCTGATGCCGTCGATGTCGACGGAGTTGATGCCGAATTCCGGCTTCTCGTAGTCCTTGGCCAGGCGGTGCATCAGGTCCAGCCCGGCCGAGACGCGCTGCGCCATCGGCATGTGGGTGAACGGCGACAGCGGATGGTTGTACAGCTTGGACGAAGCGCTCGCGAACTCGGAAAACGGGCTCAGCAAGGCGCGCTGGGCTTCATAGAACTGATACAGCATCGGTACACCCTGTAATGCGCCGGCGGGGCGGTGCCGTTTCCTCCACGGCCCCGTCTTGGTTTTCTGGGCAACCGCAACGGCGCCGGCAACGGTGCGGTTGTGCAATGCAACATCTCGCGAATGTACATCCGCGTCGGACCCTGCGGCGTGCCGGGTAAAACCCGGAGGCGCCGTGAAGTCCGGACGCTGTTGCGTGCCTGCGGTGTACCGAAGCGT
>JBGAMJ010000149.1:0-13569 GCA_044223035.1 Piscinibacter sp. | reverse complement strand
TGGCCGCGGCTTCTTCCAGCTCGCGGCTCACGTCCTCCAGCACCGGCTGCACCGTGCGCACCACGAAGGGCACGCCGATGAACACCAGCGCGACGAATACGCCCAGCGGCGTGAAGCTGACCTTGAAGGGCAGCCACTGGCCTATCCAGCCGTTTTGCGCATAGAGGGCGGTCAGCGCGATGCCGGCCACCGCGGTGGGCAGCGCGAAGGGCAGGTCGACCAGCGCGTCGATCAGGCGCTTGAACGGGAAGTCGTAGCGCACCAGCACCCAGCAGACGATCAGCCCGAAGAAGGCGTTCAGCAGCGCCGCCGCCAGCGAGGCGCCGAAGGTCAGCCGGTAGGAGGCCAGCACGCGCGGCGAGGTCACCGTCTCCCAGAACGCCGGCCAGGTCATCGTGGCGGTCTTGAGGAACGCCGCCGACAACGGGATCAGCACGATGAAGCTGAGGTACAGCAGCGTGAAGCCGAGCGCCAGGTCGAAACCCGGCAGCACGCTGTGCCGCTTCAGGAGGGTGCGGGTGAAGAACACGTCGGTTTCCGGTGAGGCTTACTTCTTCTTGGTGCGGGCGACGATCTGGTCATAGATGCCGCCGTCGTCGAAGTGGTCCTTCTGCGCCTTCTTCCAGCCGCCGAAGACTTCGTCGACAGTGAAGGTGCCGACCTTCGGAAAGTCCTTCGCGTACTTCGCCAGCACCTTGGCGCTGCGCGGGCGCAGGTGGTGCTTCGCCGCGATCTCCTGCCCTTCGTCGGACCACAGGTATTTCAGGTAGGCCTCGGCCTGCTTGCGCGTGCCGCGCTTGTCGACCACCTTGTCCACCACCGACACCGGGTTCTCGGCCAGCACCGTCCAGGTCGGGTAGATCGCCTCGAGGTCGCCGCCGAACTCGCGCTTGATCAGCGGCACCTCGCTCTCGAAAGTCACCAGCGCGTCGCCGAGCTGGCGCTGCGCGAAGGTGGTCGTGGCGCCGCGGCCGCCGCCGTCGAGCACCGGCACGTTGGCGAAGATGCGCTCGACCAGCGCCTGCGCCGCCGCCGGCGCCACGCCGTTCTTCAGCCCGGCGCCCCAGGCGGCCAGGTAGGTGTAGCGGCCGTTGCCCGACGTCTTGGGGTTCGGGATGATCACCGAGACGCCCGGGCGGCCCAGGTCGCTCCAGTCGCGGATGTTCTTCGGATTGCCCTTGCGCACCAGGATCACCGAGACGGAGGTCGTCGGCGCGCTGCTGTCGGGCAGGCGCCTGGCCCAGTCGGCCGGGATCAGGTTGCCGCGCTCGGCCAGGATGTCGATGTCGTTGGCCTGGTTCATCGTGATGACGTCGGCCTCGAGCCCCTCGACCACGCTGCGCGCCTGCCGGCTGCTGCCGCCGTGCGACTGGTTCAGTGTCAGCTCCTCGCCGGCCACCTTCTTCCAGTTGGCGGCGAAGGCGGCGTTGTAGTCCTTGTAGAACTCGCGCGACACGTCGTAGCTGACGTTCAGCAGCGTGGTGGCGGCACGGGCCGGCATCGCGGCGGCGAGCAGCGCGCCGGCGGCCACGGTCAGGACAATCCGGCGCGAAGCGCCGCCGGTGGCGGAATGCGGGGACAAGGACATCGTGCGCGGCAGCGCTTCACTGCCGTGGTAGCGAAAGGAGCCCGGATGCTAGGCGCTGGCTATCTGCGGTCCAACGACTGAATTCGCCGATCCTTATGCGAAAAGAGAATGAGGCACGCCCGTCCAGCGACGGGCGCGCCTCGGAGCCGGGTTCCGGACGGCGATCCGGCGACCGGCGTCAGGCCGTGGATGTCATGCGCCGGGCGCCGTCTCCCCGCGGTCACTTCTTCGTGTAGACCTGATCGAAGGTGCCGCCATCGGCGAAGTGCGTCTTCTGCGCCTTCGTCCAGCCGCCGAACACCTCGTCGATCGTGAACAGGTTGACCTTCGGGAACTGCTTGGCGTACTTCGCGGCCGCGGCCGGGTCGATCGGCCGGTAGTAGTTCTGGCCGGCGATGTCCTGCCCTTCGGGCGAATACAGGTAATCGACGTAGGCCTGCGCGACGGCGCGGGTGCCGCGCTTGTCGACCACCTTGTCGACGATCGTCACCGGCGGCTCCGCCAGGATCGACAGCGAGGGCGCCACGATGTCGAACTTGTCCGGACCGAGTTCCTTCAGCGCCAGCAGCGCCTCGTTCTCCCATGCCAGCAGCACGTCGCCGATGCCGCGCTCGACGAAGGTGGTGGTCGCACCGCGGGCGCCGGTGTCGAGCACCGGCACGTTGGCGAGGATCTTGCCGACGAACTCCTGCGCCTTCGCGTCGGAGCCGTACTTCTTCTGCGCATAGCCCCAGGCCGCGAGGTAGTTCCAGCGCGCCCCGCCGGAGGTCTTCGGGTTCGGCGTGATCACGGCGATGCCCGGCTTGACCAGGTCGTCCCAGTCCTTGATGCCCTTCGGGTTGCCCTTGCGCACCAGGAACACGATGGTCGAGGTGTAAGGCGAGCTGTTGTGCTTCAGGCGCTTCTGCCAGTCGGCCGGGATCAGCTTCGCCCGCTCGGCGAGCTCGTCGATGTCGTAGGCCAGCGCGAGCGTGACGACGTCGGCTTCCAGGCCGTCGATCACCGAGCGCGCCTGCTTGCCCGAGCCGCCGTGCGACTGCTTGACGCTGACGGTGTCGCCGGTCTTGCCCTGCCAGTACTTGGAGAAGGCCTTGTTGTAGTCGGCATACAGCTCGCGCGTCGGGTCGTAGGACACATTGAGCAGCGTGACCTCCTTCGCGCTGGCACCCAGGGCGGCCGCGCCGACCGCGAAGGCGATCAGCGAGGAACGAACGAACGAAGAAACAGACATGGGGCAGATCCCTCGACGGGGTCTCGATGTAAGGACAGCGGATGCTAGGCAGCGTTCGTCACACTGAAAACGACGCGTTCCGCGCTTGCATATGCGTTTTTCGTGTTTTCTGCAGCGCGCCCACGCCGGCGGCGCGCCATCAGCCGCGGTTGCCGTCGGTGCTGCCGGGAGACCTGTCGTTGACGGTTCCCGTGGCGGCTCCGGCGGTGTTCCCCGTGCCGGCCTCGGCGCGGATCACCGCCAGCTCCGCGCGGATCTCCTGCAGCTCGCGGTGCAGGTCGTGCAGGATCTCGCGCTCGATCCGCCGTTCCTCCGTCTGCACCCACATCGCCGCGATCGACGCGGTGACCAGCGACAGCACCGCAAAGCCGAGCAGCACGACGAACACCGCGAAGATCTTCGCCGCCGCCGTGCTCGGCACGATGTCGCCGTAGCCGACCGTCGCCGCGGTCGTGAAGGCCAGCCATAGGCCCTCGCCGAAGCTGTGCACCCGCGGCTCCAGCCACCAGAAGCCGAGGCCGCACAGGCCCAGCACGCCGAGTGCCAGTGTCAGGAGCTGCGGCAGCCCGCCGCGCCAGAACCAGGGCCGCAGCGATTCGCCGGCACGCAGCACCACCAGCAGTGCGGTCGCCAGGCGCACGCCGAGCACGTCGGTGTGATCGCCGACCGGCAGCGCCGCCGACAGCAGCATCGCGCCGGCCGTCAGCAGCCCGAGCTGGTGCCGCGCGACCAGCACACGCGCCGGCGTCTGCGCCCAGCTGTGCCGGCTCTCGTTCCAGACGACGAGCGTCGCCGCGGCGCTGGCCAGGCCGTAGAGCGCCGCCACGCCCGCGCGGGGCATCGCGAGCATCGCGAGGTAGAAGGCCGGGATGGTGGCGACCAGGCCGAGCAGTTCGGCTCGCCGCCAGGCGCTCAGCGACGATCGGTGGGTGAAGGCGAAGAGTCGGCGCATCGCGCCAGACTAGCCGCTGGCGCGCACGCTGGCTTGATGGCCGTCAACCGGGAGCTGCCGCCGGCTGCTCAGGCCACCGCCGCGTCCACCCGCGCCAGCAGGTCGCCGATCACGAACGGCTTGACCAGGTAGGCCGCGAAACCGGCCGCGCGGGCGCGCGGCGCCTCGTCGGGCATCGCGTTCGCCGACAGCGCGATGCACGGCACTCCGGCCAGCGACGGCAGGCGGCGCAGGCGGCGCAGCACCTCGTAGCCGTCGAAGTCGGGCAGGTTGATGTCCAGCAGGATCAGCGCCGGCCCCAGCCGCTGCGCGGCGGCCACGCCGGTCGCGCCGTCGGGCGCCACCTCCAGACGCAGCTTCGGGCGCAGCTTCAGAAGCTCGTGCATCAGTTCGACGTTCGCCGGGTTGTCCTCCACGTACAGCACCGTCGGCCGGCCCTCCGGCGCCGCCGGTGCCGCCGGCGGCACCGGCGTCCGCGCGTCCGGCGGCTCGCCGGCCGGCAGCACCAGCGCGAAGCGGCTGCCGCGCCCCGGTTCGCTGCTCACCTCGATGCGGCCGCGCATCGCGGTGACGAGCTGCCGCACGATCACCAGCCCGAGCCCGGTGCCCTCGACACCGCTGCGCTCGGCGCCGAGCCGGTTGAATGGCTGGAACAGGCTGCCGACCTGCGCCGGCGTCAGGCCGACGCCGGTGTCCTGCACCGCGATCTCGACCTCGCCGGGGGCTGGCGCCGCGAGCCGCCGCACGCTGACCTCCACCGATCCGCCGGCGCGGTTGTACTTGACCGCGTTGCTCAGCAGGTTGACCAGCAACTGCCGCGCCCGCGTGCCGTCGACGCGCAGCCACGGCGACTCCGCGGCGGCCTGCACGCGCACGGTGACGCCGCGCCGCTGCGCCAGGTCGGCCGTCAGCGCGACGCATTCGTCGACCAGCGGCCCCGCGCCCACTGCCTGCGGCGACAGCACCAGCGCGCCGGCCTCGATGCGCGACAGGTCCAGCACCTCGTCGATCAGCGCCAGCAGGTGCATGCCGGCGTCGCGCACGTGGCCGAGCATCGTGCCCGCCTTCTCCGAAGCGCGGATCGCCGGGTCGTGCTCGAGCAGTTGCGAGAAGCCGATGATCGCGTTCAGCGGCGTGCGCAGTTCGTGGCTCATGCGCGCGAGGAAGGCCGATTTCTCCCGGCTGGCGAGTTCGGCCGCCTCCTTGGCGGCGCGCAGTTCCTCTTTCTGCAGGCGGTCGCTCAGGTCGCGCAGGAAGATGGTGCTGCGCACCGCGCCGTCGGCCGCGGTGTACAGCGCCGAGGAAAACGCGCATTCGAAGCGGCTGCCGTCGACGCGCCGCATCGTCAGTTCGCCGCTCGCCCGCCCGCTGCGCTCGCGCTCGGCCAGCAGCACCGCGAGACGCGGGTCGCTGCGGTCGACCAGCGCGGCGCGGCCGACGCGCCGCAACTCGTCCACGCTGGCACCGAACATCGCGCAGGCGGCCGGGTTGGCGTCGAGGATGGTGCCGTCGGGCAGGCTGCGCAGGATGCTCTCCAGGCTGCTCTCGAACATCAGCCGGAACTCCATCTCGCTGTCGGCCAGCGCGTGCAGTTGTTCCTCGCGGGCGTCGAGCATCGCGTTGAAGCCGGACGCGACCTCGGCGATCTCGGCCGGGCCGTCGAGCGGCGCCCGCTCGCCGAGCGCGCCGCCGGCCACGCGCTGCGCGGTGTCGCGCAGCGCGGTGATCGGCCGGGCGATGCGCCCGCGCAGCACCAGCGCGATGCCGAGCGCGAACAGCAGGATCGCGCCGGCCAGCAGCGCGGTCTGCGCCGCGCCCCGGCGCGCCTCGGCGAACACGACGTCGCTGGCGATGCCGGCGATCGCGTACCAGTCGGTGCCGGCGATCGGCACGAAGCCGTAGACGCGCTCGATGCCTTCGGACGACAGCGTCGTCGCGGTGCCGCTGTGCTCGGCCAGCACCTGGGTGATGATCGGTGCGTCGCGCCGCCGGGTGCCGACGAAGCGCTCCGGTTCCACCGACCGCGCCACCACCGTGCCGGCTGAATCGACGATCGTGATCACGGTGGACGACGGCAGCTTGCGGCTGCTGACGACCGGTTTCAGGTTGACCAGGTCGATCGGCAGCTGGATCGAGCCGACGAAACGGCCCGACGCATCGCGCACCGGGTGCGCCAGCACCGACACCACCTTGCCGGTGACCGGCCCGATGTACGGCGGCGCGACGACGAAGGTCTGTTCCCGCACCACGCGCTGGAACCAGACCTTGTCGCCGATCGGCGTGCGGCGCCCGCCAGGCTGGGCGGCGGTGGAGCAGATCAGTTCGCCGTCGAGGCTGGCCTGGCTCAGGTTCGCAAACTGCGGGTACAGATCCCGGAACTCCGTGAACACCGGGTCGCAGGCGTTCGGGTCGGCCGCACGGATGCCCGGCCGCAGCGCCAGCTTTGACATCAGCAGCCGCGCGTCGGCGAGGAAGGATTCGACGCCGTCGGCCGTCACCTGTGCCAGCCCGCGTGCCGAGCGTGCCGCCTGGTCCTCGGCCTGCCGGTAGTTCCGGTAGCCGGTGTGCGCCAGCAGCGCGACCACCGGCGCCAGCGTCGCCAGTACCAGCACCTGCAAGAGCGCGCGGATCGACCAGCGGCGCCGTGGCGGCGCGTCGGCTGCGGCGGCACGCCGGCAGAGCCCGCGGCGCGGCGCGGCGGAACGCACCGTGACGCCCGGGTGCAGTGCAGGCGAAGGAGGTTGCGGGCCCGACGACATCGCGCGGATGGTAGCGAGCACAGGCGACCCGGAACCCGCCATTCGACAGGCCATCGGGGCGTTCTCCACCCGATGACGGATGCCGGCGCGAAGGCCTGCGGCATCTCTGCTAAAGATCGCCGCAGACGACAGCGCTGCCATCATTTTCGCCAAAGCCCGGGCGCGGCGCGTGCGCCGGCCGTTCCTACGGGAAGACCCGGATCGCCACAACCGCGCCGCCGGCACCTGAAACCGGCCGCAGGTCACCGGCCGGTGGTATGGTGGCTCGTTCCCGCTGGAGTCCGCCCATGACCTCGACCGCTCTGCGCAGCACCCCGGAAGTCCGGCGCGAGTTGCTCCGCCAGGCCCTGCCCGAGACCGCCGACCTGCTGAAGCGCCGCCGCGCGTCGGAAATCGCCGAGGACTACATCGACGATTACGTCGCCCTGAACTGGCTGGAGTGGAACGGTGGCGGCCTGCGCCTCACCGCCACCGGCGACAACGTCTGCCGCCAGCTCGTCGTGCGCAGCGAGCGCTAGCCTCCCACGCGCGGTCGCTGCCCCGCCCCACCGGGGCTTGAGTACCATGCGCGGCGATGTCGTTCGCCCGCACCAAGATCCAGTTGCCGCGGCCGCGGGCCGGCCTCTTGCTGGCGCGCCCGGCACTCGAGCAGGCACTGCGGTCGGCGCTGATCGACGATCGCGTCGTGCTCGTCTGCGCGCCTGCCGGCTACGGCAAGACCGCGCTGCTCGGCCGGGCCATCGAACAGC
This sequence comes from Piscinibacter sp., assembly GCA_044223035.1. Classification (GTDB taxonomy): domain Bacteria; phylum Pseudomonadota; class Gammaproteobacteria; order Burkholderiales; family Burkholderiaceae_C; genus JBGAMJ01. Next base: position 6,290 of record JBGAMJ010000149.1, on the reverse strand, counting down.
TTCCGGCCGACCATGCGGTGGCCTGGATCTCCGTCGACGAGGGTGACGACCTGCAGCGCCTGCTGGCCTGCCTGACCGCCGCGCTCGAACCCTTCGATCCACCCTGGCGCACCTCGCCCGAAGGCCTGGCCGCCGCCGCGGTGCGGCCCGGCGCCGAAGCGCAGCAGGCGGTGGCCGACGAGATCGTCAACACGCTCGATGCCTGCGAGGTAGCGCACGGCGTGATCGCGCTGGACGACCTGCACCACGTCGGCGACCCGGCCTGCCTGGTCTTCCTCGAACACTGGCTGCAGCACCTGAGCCCGCGCTGGACGGTGGCGATCGCCGCCCGCCACGAGCCGCCGTTGCGCCTGGCGCGCTTGCGCGCACGCGGCCTGCTGGCCGACTTCCGCGAGGCGCAGCTGCGATTCGGGCGCGACGAGGTGCGCGAGCTCGCGGCCGGCGCCGGGCTGGACGCCGGCACCGCCGACGCGCTGCACGCACGCACCGCCGGCTGGGCCGCCGGGCTGCGGCTGGCGCTCAACGGCGCGCGCGGCGGCCACCCCGGCAGCGCGATCGACCGGCATGCCTTCGAATTCCTGACCACCGAGGTGCTGGCGCGCATCGACCCCGGCCTGCGCGACTTCCTGCTCGTCACCAGCATGCTGCAGGACCTGGACCCGGCGCGCTGCGCCGCCGTCAGCGGCGACGCCGGCGCCGCGCAGCGGCTGGAGGAGATCCAGCGCCTGGGCTTGTTCGCCACCGTCGTCGACGAGCGTCAACCCACGCTGCGCCTGCACGACCTGTTCCGCGAGGCGCTGCAGCATCGGCTGCGCATCGAGCGCCGCGACGATTGGCCGGCGCTGATGGAGCGCGCCGCCGCGGTCGAGACCGACCCGGTGCGCTGCCAGGCGCTGCTGCTGGCGGCCGGGCGCTACGCGCAGGCGGCGAAGGCGCTGCTGGTCGCCGGCGTGCCGCTGACGACGCTGGGCGGCAAGTCGACGCTGCTGCACCTCGTCGAGCAGTTCCCGCCGGCATTTGCCGAGACCAGCGCCGATTGGCAGCGCGTCGCCGGCATGGCGAAGTGGAACGTCTGGGAGACGCGAGCGGCCGAGCGGCATTTCGCGCTCGCCGACGAGTTGTTCGCCGCGCGCGGCGATGCCGCCGCCGCGCAGGTCGCACGGGCGCACCGCTCGATCACGCTGATCGGGCTCGGCCGCCTGTCCGACGCCGGCGCGCTGATCGATTCGCTGGAGGCGCAGCCGCTGGAGGGCGAGGCGCGCATCGTCGCCCTGCTGGCGCGCACCTGGCACACGCTGGAGCGCTGCTCCTTCGATGCGGTGGCGCCGCGCTTCGAGGCGCTGGTGCAGGCGCTGGAGGCGCGCCCGCTGCTCGAGATCTGGTTCTTCACCGTGCCGCCGCCGCGCCAGACCTCCTGCCGCGGCATCGCCCGCGCACTGGCCCGCTGGGCCACCGGCGCGCTGGCCGTCACCGAAGACCGCCCGGTGCCGCTGCGCGCGATGGCGCTGCTGACGCAGGGCTGGCTGGCGTTCTGGCAGGGGCGGCTCGACGACGCGCAGGAGCACCTGCTGCGTGCCGAAGCCGACGTGCAATGGACCGGCCACCAGATCATCGCCCGGGCCCACTCGCTGGGGCTGCGCGGCATGCTCACCGCGCTGCGCGGCGACGCGCCCGGCGCGCTGGAGACCATGCGCACGCGGCTGTCCGAGCACCCGCCCGGCTATGGCGACTGGGGGCTGTGGCACCTGCTGTTCTTCGCCGGCCGCATCGCCGCCGCCTGTGGCGACGCGGCGCTGCTGCGCGAATGGCTGCAGCGCCAGATGTCGCTGCAGCCCGGACTGCCCGACGTCGACCCGCCGCGGCTGCGCCCCGCCCAGGCGCTGCACGGCACGCTGGCCTGGCTCGAGGGCCGGCGCGGCGAGGCGATCGCCGCCTGGCGTGCCGGGCTCGAACACGAGGACCAGATCGACCTGCTCGGCCAGGCGGCCGACGTGCGGGTCCGCCTCGCCGCGGCGGAGGTGGAGGACAGCCGGCTCCACGAAGCGGCCGCGCTGCTCGACCCGCTGCTCGCTCCACCCGACGCCGTGCCCGGCGGCGCGCTGCTGGCCGGCAGCGCGCTGCGGATGCTGGCCAACGCCGACTGGGGTGCCACGCTGCCGGCGTCGCAACGGGAGACGCTGCTCCGCTGGGACGCGCTGCTTCGCGCCGTGGCGGGCGCGGGCGATCGGTCGGCGCCTGCCGCCGGCGATGCCTTCGCAGCGACTGCCGGCGCCACGGCCCCCGCCGGAACCGCCGCCATCCCCGACGACGTGACCGACACCGCCGGTACGGCCCAGCGCGGAGCGGCGTCCATCGCGCCGGCCACCGCCGGCACCCTGGCCCGCGCCCTGCCCGCCCGCCCCGGCGGCGACCCGCTGACGGCTCGTGAACGGGAGGTGCTGGCGCAGATCGCCGACGGCGCCAGCAACAAGGTGATCGCCCGCGCACTGGACCTGAGCCCGCACACCGTCAAGCGCCACGTCGCGCACATCCTCGACAAGCTCACCCTCGCCTCGCGCGGCCAGGCGGCCGCCTGGTACCGCTCGCAGGCGACCGCGACGCCGCCGGCGGCACGCGCCACCCGCTGAGAGGGTGAGCGGCCATCCGCCATGGCCGCTCATCCCCGCTGAGCGTCGGCCCCCGCAGCCACCGGCGCCGGCCGTGCGAGGCACCGCGCGCCGGTCAGCGCGCTGCTGCGTTCGCCGCCAGCGCGTGGTCGGTGTCCGGCCGCTTCCAGGGATCGACGTGCGTCATCAGGTTCAGCACCCGGTGGCGCTGCAGCACGCGCTGGCGCGCAGCGACGGCGATGTCGTGGCCGGCCTCGACGCTGATCGACGCGTCGACTTCCAGGTGCGCATCGACCACCAGCAGGTCGCCCATCTTGCGGGTGCGCACGTCGTGCACGCCGGCGACGCCGGGCGTCTCGGCCAGCGTCAGGCGGATCGCGTCGACCTCGCCTTCGTCGGCGCCGCGGTCCATCAGGTCGTGCAGCGCATCCCAGGCAAAGCCCCAGCCGGTGCGGCCGATCATGAAGCCGACGATCAGCGCGGCGATCGGGTCGAGCAGCGGGTAGCCGGCCAGGTTGCCGGCGATGCCCACGCCCACCACCAGCGACGAGGCGGCGTCCGAGCGCGCATGCCAGGCATTGGCCACCAGCAGGCTCGATTTCACGCGCTTGGCCACCGCGAGCATGTAGCGGAACAGCACCTCCTTGACCACCAGCGCCACCGCGGCCACGCCGAGCGCCGACGCATGCACGGTCGGCAGCGCCCCGGGCGACTCCAGCTTGCCGATCGCCGAGGCCAGCATGCCCACGCCGACCACCAGCAGCAACACGCCCAGCAGCAGCGAGGCCGCGGTCTCGTAGCGGTGGTGGCCGTAGGGATGGTCGGCGTCGGCGTCCTGCCGGCTGTAGTGGCTGGCCACCAGCACCGCGGCGTCGGCGACCAGGTCGGACAGCGAATGGATGCCGTCGGCGATCAGCCCCTGCGACTTCGACAGCACGCCGATGGCGATCTGCAGGCTGCTCAACAGCACGTTGACGATCACGCTGACCCAGGTGCTGCGCGTCGCGGCGGCTGCGCGCTCCCGGGCGTGGCCGGGGTCTTCATCGTTGTCGTCGGCGGGATCTGCGAAGTTCATCCGGGCTGGGTTCGGTCGGTCGCGGGGCGACGGCGCGGCGATGCTATCCCGCCGCGGCCGAGGATCGCCCCGGTACGGGCCGCGCCGCGACGGCGCTAAGAATTCCCTAAGCCGTGGCGGACAGCATGTCGGTCGAGGAGCCGCCATGACCCGAAAGACCGATCCCTTCCACCCTGCCGGCCGTGCCCGCCCGGACCGCCCGGCCGACGAGGTGCGGCCGGCGAACCGCCTCGCAGCCGGCGCCGTCGCCGCGCTGCTGGCCGCCGCCCTCACGACCGCCGCGTCGGCCGCCGCCACCACCCCGCCCGAGCAGCTTGCGGGCTACCGCGCGCAGGCCGGCGGTTCCGCCGCCCCGCAGCGCGGGCAGCAACTCTTCGTCAACCGCCACGGCCGCGACTGGAGCTGCGCCTCGTGCCACGGCGAGCAGCCGACCGGCAGCGGCCGCCATGCGTCCACCGGAAAGCCGATCGGCGCGCTGGCGCCGGCCTTCAATCCGGAGCGCTTCACCGACAGCGCGAAGACCGAGAAGTGGTTCCGCCGCAACTGCAACGACGTGATGGGCCGCGAATGCACGCCCGCCGAGAAGGCGGACGTGCTCGCCTGGCTGCTCACGCTGAAGCCATGAGCGGCCCCTCCCACCGCGTGAGGCCATGGTCGGTGGCGCTGCTGGCGCTGGCCGGCGCGCTGGCGTCGGGGCTGCCGGCGCCCGCCCGTGCCGATGGCGGTGAACGTGCGGCGCGCGTGCCGCTGCTGCCGATCTACCGCCAGGAGTGCTCGGCCTGCCACGTGGCCTACCCGCCAGGGCTGCTGCCGGCCGTGTCGTGGCAGCGCATCGTGTCGACGCTGCCCAGGCACTACGGCACCGACGCCTCGCTCGACCCGGCCACGGTGCAGCAACTGTCGACCTGGCTGAGCGCCCATGCGGCCAGCCCGCGCCGCATGCCGGACGCACCGCCCGAGGACCGCATCACGCGTTCGGCCTGGTTCGTCCGCGAGCACGCCGAGGTATCCGCCGCCACCTGGCGGCTGCCCGCGGTGAAGAGCCCGGCGCAGTGCGCCGCCTGCCACACCACCGCCGATCAAGGAGTCTTCAGTGAACGACAGCTTCGCATCCCCCGCTGAACCCGGCATCGCAGGTGCCGCCGACTCGGCCGCCCGCGCCGGTGGCGACGCCACGGGCCGCACCGCCGCCGACCGCATCCTCGTCTGGGACGCCCCTGTGCGCGTCTTCCACTGGCTGATGGTCGGCTGCTTCTTCGCCGCCTACCTCAGCGCCGAGAGCGAGCGCTGGCGGCTGCTGCACGTGAGCGCCGGCTACACGATGGTCGGCCTGCTGGCGTTCCGCATCCTCTGGGGCGTGATCGGCACGCGCCACGCCCGCTTCGCCAGTTTCGTGCGCGGCCCGGCAGCCGTGGCGCGCTACGTCGGCTCGATCGTGCGCGGCCGGCCCGAGCACCACACCGGCCACAACCCGGCCGGCGCACTGGCGATCATCGCGCTGCTCGGGCTCACCGCCGTCGTCACCGCGGCCGGCTGGGCCGCCTACCAGGAGATCGGCGGCGAAGCGATGGAGGAACTGCACGAACTGGCCGCCAACCTGATGCTGGCGCTGGTCGGCGTGCACGTGGTGGCGGTGCTGGCCAGCGGCTGGCTGCACCGCGAGAACCTGATCGGCGCGATGCTGCACGGCCGCAAGTCCGGCCCGCCGGAGGACGGCGTGCGGCGCGCCTGGCGCGGCGTCGCGGCACTGATGCTGGTGGCGGTGCTCGGCTTCTGGTGGCTGCAATGGCAGTCGGCGCCCGCCGCCGGCGCGGGCCACGATCGAGCCGCGGCCACCGCGAGCGCCACCGCGCGCCACGGCGCGGGCGACCGTGACGGCGACAAGGACTGAAGGCCCGGGCCGATGCGGATCCTGCTGGCTGAAGACGATCGACTGCTCGGTGACGGCCTGGCGCAGGGGCTGCGCCAGCACGGCTTCCAGGTCGACTGGGTGCGCGACGGCGCGGCCGCCGAGCGCGAGATGCGCAGCGGCGTCTACGCCGCCGCGGTGCTCGACCTCGGCCTGCCGCGGCTCGACGGGCTGGACGCGCTGGCGGCCGTGCGCCGCTCGGGCGTCGCGCTGCCGGTGCTGGTGCTGACCGCCCGCGACGCGGTGCCCGAGCGCGTGCGCGGGCTGAACGCCGGCGCCGACGACTACGTCATCAAGCCGGTCGACCTGCACGAACTCGCCGCCCGCCTGCGCGCGCTGGTGCGCCGCGCGGCCGGCCAGACGCAGGACTGCCTGGCCGCGCAGGACGTGACGCTCGACCCGGCCGCCCGCACGGTGCACCGCGCCGGAGTGCCGGTGCCGCTGTCGGCGCGCGAATTCGACCTGCTGTACGCGCTGATGCTCAACGCCGGGCGCGTGCAGTCGCGCGAACAGCTCGAGAACCACCTGTACCGCTGGGGCCAGGAGGTGGAGAGCAACGCGGTCGAGGTCCACGTTCACCATCTGCGGCGCAAACTCGGCAGCTCGCTGATCCAGACCGTGCGCGGCGTGGGCTACCTGCTGCTGCGGGACCGGCCGGCTCCATGACCCCATGACTCCCTGACCCGACGACCGCATGACC
>JBGAMJ010000148.1:0-13579 GCA_044223035.1 Piscinibacter sp. | reverse complement strand
CCGGGTATCCACTCGCGCGGACGGACGGTGGCCCCGCCCGCGCGGTATCGACACCGTGAAGCACGAGCCGGCATCCGGCGTGCTCTCGGCGCGCACCGAACCGCCGTGCAGCCGCGCGACCTCGCGAACGAGCGCCAGCCCGATGCCGGTGCCTTCGAGCGAGCGCGATTTGACGCCGGCAACTCGGTGGAAGCGCTCGAATACATGGGGCAGCGCGGCCGGCTCGATGCCGACGCCGGTGTCGCGCACGGAAAGCTCGACCATCGGCCCACGCGCTTCGAGGCGCACGTCGATCTGGCCGTCGAACGTGAACTTGAATGCGTTCGACAGCAGGTTGTACACGACGTGTTCCCACAGATCCGCGTCGACGCTGACCGGCTCGGGCAGCGGCTCGCAGTCGACGATCAGGCGCAGGCCGGCCTGCTCGACCGCCGAACGGAAGGCCGCCACCAGTTCGCGCGTGAGCATCGCCAGGTCGGTCGGCACGAGTCGCACCTGGGCGCGGCCCGCCTCGAGGCGCGAGAACTCGAGCAGCGTGTTCACCAGCTTGCGCAACCTCAACGCATTGCGCTGCACCAGTTCGGCGGATTCGCGCGCGGAGTCAGGCAGGGCCGGGTCGTCGAGCAATGCCTCGATGGGACCCAGCATCAGCGTCAACGGCGTCCGGAACTCGTGGCTGACGTTGCTGAAGAATGTGTTCTTCGCCCGATCCAGTTCGGCCAGCGCCTCGGCACGGCGGCGCTGCTCGAGCTGACCCGCCGTGTCGGCCAAGTGGGAGGCGATCTGCGCGCCGAGCAACGACATGAACTCGCGGTAGCGCCGGTCCAGCCGGCGGCGCGTGCTCGCGCCGGCGACGAGGGCGCCCTGGGGGCGCGCGCGTCCCGGGGTGTTGAGCGGCAGGACGAGCGCGTTCTGTACCGCCTCGGCCCAGCGGCCGGCGATGGCGCCGCACCGCGCTTCGAGCTGCTCGAGTGTCTGCGGCTGCGACTGCTGGATCGCCCGGCCGATGCACCACGGTGACGGCGCGTCGTCCAGCGCGACCCGGTCGGGCAGAAGCTTCCACAGGGTCTCGCGCGTCACCGCGACGCAGCGCGCGGTGGCGTCATCGTCGTCGTCGCACAGGTACAACGCGGCGAACGGCAGGTCCTCGTCGCGCGATGCCAGGGCCAGCATCAATTGCCGCCCCGCATCCAGCAGGGTGTCGGCGTCGCGAGAGGGCAAGGCAGCCATGTCGCCCAGCAGTCGCAGCCGGCGCTCGCCGATCACGCGGTCGGTGTCCTCGACCACCACGCACAACATTCCGGCAACCCGCCCGGCATCGTCGCTGACCGGGCTGTAGGAGAACGTGTGGAAGGTCTCCTCGAGATAGCCGTTGCGATCCAGGAACAGCGGCAACGCGTCATCCCAGGTCGAGTCGCCCGTGGCCATCACGTGGTCGATGCGCGGACCGATGTCGCACCAGATCTCGGCCCACACGTGATCGGCTCGCGCGCCCAGCACCCAGTCACGCTTCAGGCCGACGGTCGGCAGGTAGGCGTCATTGCACAGAAAAATGCGCTCCTCACCCCAGGCCATCCACATCGCGAAGCGGGAGTCGAGCATCACGCGCACGACGGTCCTCAGGCTTCGTGGCCACTGGTCGGGCGGGCCGAGGGGTGTGGCCGTCCAGTCGTGCTGGCGCATGCGCATTCCCATCTCGCCGCCGCCGGTGAGGAAACTGTTCGGATTCGCGGACATGAAGCGCCTTCGAGTCTCGGAACCTGTCCCGATGGCGCTCGAAACCCTGTCGCCGCCGGCATCGGTCGGATCTGCCCGGAAGTGTCGGCGGGGCGGCGTCTCGAGGCTGCGGGTCGACAGGCAGGTATCACGTAGGCGGATTCCTACGCCGGCTGCACGCCCATCGCCATCACGAGTGCGGGCGACCCCTCGGAGCGTCGATTGCCGGGAATGCCGATTGCCCTGGGGTGTCGATCGAATCCGCGCTTCGACCGGCGTCAACGGCCGTTGGAAGCCGTCCTCAGCCACCGATCGCCATATCGCCATATCGCTATATCGCCATATCGCCATATCGCCATATCGCCATATCGCCATGTCCCACCGCCATCCCACCGTTGCGACCAGTTTCGACTCGGCGCCGCTGCGCGAGCAAGCATTGGCGCTGGGGCTGCACGTCGCCGCGTGCATGCGGGCGCGCGGCCGGTGGGTTACGCTGTGTTGCCTGGGCGAGCAGTTGTACCGCTTTGTGGCGCTGCGCTTGTGCACGACCGTCGTGGCCGCGGCGGCACTTGTTGCGCTCCTGATGCTCGGCCCGAACGGGATGTAATTTGTTCCAGACAAGGCGGATGTCGAAACGATCGACCAAGCGGATCCGGCGCGGTTCTCTGCGTGTGATGCCGTTCGGTCTGGGCCCGGGGGGACCGGCTTCGACGCGCCTCACCTTGGCTTGCCCATCCGCGGCCTTGCGCAGGCGTAGAAGGTGGCGCCCGGCGGCCGACATGGCGAAGCCGTCGTCGCGTGTCTGGAGAAAGACCTTGCGGTTCCGCGTCCTGCGCCCGTGAACCGGGCGCAGGCGCGCCGGATAGGCGCCGGAGCGGATCTCCAGCAAGTCAACACCACATCGGTACTGCTCCGGCGTGCAGTGCCCGGTCGGCGCAAGCCGCGCGCCCGCGACTGTCACACCACCGGGTGCGCCAGCCTGCGGGTCAGCGCATGCGGAGCCGGCTGCTCAGCTCCAGCCGTGGACGTTTTGCGCTCGATTGGTCCTCCAGTCGTTCTCGAAGAACCGCGCGTCCTCCTCGCTGCGCGGACGCACACCCATCAGGATGCCGCCGTTCTGGATGCCGGTCTCGTATTCCTTGATCCGCTCCTCCGGGATGCTCCATCCGATCAGTGCGCCGACCAGCCCTCCGGTGGCGGCACCGGCGCCAGCGCCCGCCAATGCCGCAGCCAGCGGCCCGGCGATCACGATGCCGAGCCCTGGTATGGCGATCGAGGTACCGACCGCCGCCAGCGCCGCGGCGATCGCTCCCAGCCCGCCTCCGATGGCGCCGCCGACGCCGGCACCGGCTGCGGCCTTGCTTCCGAGTTCGGTCTCGACATCGGAATCGCCGAAGTGGCGCTTGCGTGTCTCGTCGGACATGACGACATTCATCTCGTCGCTCTTGTAGCCGCGGTCGCTGGCTGCACGCCACGCGCGCTCGGCACTCTCGCGGTCGTCGAACAATCCAGTCACGAAGGGTGCTTCTGTTCCCATCATCACGATCTCCCGAACGCCTCGGATCGAGGCGTGCTCGGATGGCAAGCGTTGTTCCCGCGTCCTTCGCGCCGGCATTCCCGCGACGTGACCTGCCGACCGGTACGACGATGGCAAGGCGACGACGGCGCACCGATTCCCGACGCGGCCGCCGCACCGGGAACGACGGTTGCCGGGCGCGGCCATGCCGGAAAACTGCGACGGGCTGGACGCGCCGGTCACTTTCGCGCCCGCTGCGATGCCTGCGGCATCGCAGGGAAACGGCGCCTCCTCTGCCGAAGCCTGTGACGGCGAATCGTCGTCGCTCGGCAGTTCCCTGTCGCTGCCGCTTCATCTGATGGACGCGACGATGTTCTGGAGTGGTTCGGCGGGCGGCGTACGGCGCTACCTGGAAGCCAAGCACGACTGGATGGACGACCACACCGATTGGCGCCACACGATCGCGACCCCGCACCTGGACCACTACAGCCGGCTGCGCGTGCCGTCGTTGCCGCTGCCCGGCAGTGGCGGATACCGTCTGCCGGTCTGGCGTGCAGGGGCTGCGAGGCGCCTCGCCGCGGCCCGGCCCGACCTGATCGAGGTCGGCGATCCGTATGGCATGGCATGGGCGGCACTCGAGGCCGCGCAACACCTGGGTATCCCGACCTTGGCGTTCTGCCACTCGAACCTGGAGTTGCTCGGAGCCGATTGGGGCAGTCATGCCGGCGGCCGCCTCGGTGCCCGCGCGGCTGCGCGCCTCGCGGTTCGCTATGCGACCCGTGTCTATCGCGAATTCGATCTGGTGCTGGCGCCGAGCGAGGCGATGCGCCGCCGCCTGATCGACTGGGGCGTCGAACACGTCGCGACCCAATCCCTGGGTGTCGACACGCAGGTGTTCCATCCGATGTACGCCGCAGGCGCGGTGCGCGACGCGCTGGCACTTCCACTCGGGGCCCGCCTGCTGATCTACGCCGGCCGCTTTGCGCCGGAAAAGAACCTCGGGGTGCTGAGCGCCGCCGTGCGGCGTCTCGGTGATCCCTACTGGTTGGTGGCGGTGGGCAGCGGTCCGGCCCCGCCGCACGGTGACCGCGTGATCGTCCTGCGTCACGTCGACTGCGTCCATGTGCTGGCGTCGCTCGTGGCCAGCGCCGATGCCTTCGTGCATGCCGGCGAGCAGGAGACCTTCGGCCTGGCGGTGCTCGAGGCCCTGGCGTGCGGCACGCCGGTGGTGGCGCGGCCGGTCGAAGGGCTGGGTGAACTGGTCGACGACCGGGTCGGGATGGCGGTGACCGACGGACGCCCCGCGTCGTTCGCGGAGGCCATCGCCGCGCTGTTCCAGCGAGACCGGGTGCCGATCTCGACGGCCGCCCGCGCGAGGGCCGTCCAGCACGACTGGAACCGGGCACTGCCTGCGCTGTGGCGGCACTATGCGCGCTTGCTGCATCGCACGGCCCGGCCCGAGCCGCCGCCGCTCACGCTGGCAGCGCCGGGAACCGCCGGCTGATGGCCATTCCGGATCGATTCCGGCGACCTACCCCTGCCCGCCGGCCGCCGGCTCGCCGGGCGCCGACCGATCGACCCGGGTTACACCAGCGCAAGCCACGACTGGGCGACGAGGGCGCCGATCGCGGCACCGGCCAGCACGTCGCCCGGGTAATGCAGTCCGAGCACCACGCGCGACAACGCGACCAGGATCGTGAATCCCCAGACGCAGGCCGCGAACGGCGGATACGCGGCCGCGATCAAGGTGCTGAAGGCGACGGCGTGCAGGGTGTGCCCGCTGGGGAAGCTGTATTCATCGAGCGCCGGGGCGCAAGCGCGGATGCCGTCGCAGGCCGTGAAGGGGCGGGGGCGCGCGATGCGTGGCTTCAGTGCCCGGTAGATGAGCAGGTTCACGGCGCCGACAACGGCCATCGACAACGCGCAGTGACCGCCCGCTGGCCCTCCGAACCACGGCAACATCGCGATCAATGCGTACCAGACGCCACCGTCGGCTATCCGGCTGACGATCGCGAGCGGCTGCATCAACCAGGCCTGCTCGGCCACGCGATGCAGCCAGCGCGCGCCCCGACGGTCGTGCGCCAGCAACGCGGCATGCCACCGCGGAAGCCGGTCCTTCACGGCCGCCGGGCGAGCCCGGAGCGAGTCCGGCGACTGCTTTCGTTCGTCCCGCTCGGGCAATGCGTCGAGTTCAGGGAGTGGAGGCTCGCGGTTCATCTGGATTCTCCGGCAGGCATCAATCCATGACGGTGTGGCAATCAGCTTGCCGTGTCCGAATCTGGACGCAGCGACTGCGGTGTCGTCGGATCCGACACCGGCGCCGACGTCGGGGCGGAGGCCGCGAAAGCGTCGGTCGACTGGATGTCGCGACCGTGTGCAGCCACACCCGGTGCGAGAGGCGGAGCTGAGGCCGACCAGCGCAGACGCAGCGTGTCGGCGCCGTCGATGAAGGCTCTGTGCAGCGTCGCACCATGGCTGTCGACCAGCCGTTGCAGCGCGTTCGGCAGCGCGCCGCCAGGGGCCGGCAGCCAGATCGAGTCTGGCGCGAGCTCGTGGCCGATTGACGCGATCGGTCGGTGGAGCAGCAGCCGTACTTCGACCGGTCCCGTGTCGCGGCCGGCTTGCGCCTGGACCCGCAGCCGCGCACCGGCGCAAGCGTGCTGCGCCAGCCGCAACAGCGTGCGCAGCGCGCTTGCCAGCAATGACGCATCGGCGTCCACGCGCAGCGACGGGGGCACCTCGTTCCGCGTGGCCAGCAGCGGCGGGCCGCCGCCCACGGCAGCTTCCTGCAGCACCCCCTCCACCAGCGGCCACTGCTCGAAGACGCGCCGGCGCGGGTCCGGTGCGGCCGGAAGCGGTACCTCGTCCGCCGCGGGAGGGGCGATGATGCCGGTGTCCGCCACGCGGCCCACCAGGTCGGCCAGGCGGTCGACGTTGCGGCGCAAGGTCTGCAGTAGTGGCGCGAGGTCGACTCCGGCGGCCGAGCTCGGTGCGCTGATTTCGAGCAGGTGCAGCGCCAGTGTCGCCGCATTCAGCGGCGTACGCAGGTCGTGCGTCACGAACGACAGATACGACTGGCGTTGCTGTCGCTCGCAGCGGTCGCGTTCCTGCACGTGGCTGCGGATCGCCGCACCGATCGCCGCGTCGATCGCACCGTCGAGCCGGCGCAGCGGCGTGCCGGTCAACAGCAGATGATGGTCCTCTGCCAGCTCCTGGATGCAGCAGCGCATGGCGCCGTACTCCGCAACCACTTCCTCGATGTCGAGGCCTTCGCTGGCGCGTTGCGCGCCGTGTTCACGTGCGGCTCCAACGGCGGGTGCGGCCGAGGCGGAGTCCGGGGCCGCACGAAGTTGTGCCGCGGTGTCGAGCAGCCAGCCGGGGATGTGGTCATCGAGCGTCGGGCTGTTCAGTCGTGCCGCCGAAGGGAACGCGCGAACCCGTTGTCGCCAGCGCGCGAGCAGCGATCCTCGATGACGCTCGATCAGCTCGGCAAGCCGCGCGAGCGTCTGGCCGTCGGTCATGACATCAGCCGGGGTCGCCCGGGATGGCCGGCGTCGCGCCGCACGACCACCACGCCGTCCGCCATGAACACCTGCTCGACCAGCCTTCGCTTAACGCCGCCCGGCGCCGGATCGACCGACATGGCACGTCCGGCTATTGCTGTCGCCCGTTCACGCATCGCTGCCGCTCCCGCAGGGCCTCGGCCGGTCGGTCAATGCTCGTCATGGTGTTGCACCGGCAAGCGCCATTCCCGTCGCTTCGTCCAGCGTCGCCCGTTGCCAGCGAAGGGCGCTGTGCATGCGTGGTGCCGGCGTCCGGCGGTGCATCCGGCGGGCGGTCCCGGACCATCACGCTCTTGCCGCAAGATTTGCTCGAAGACCGGCATCGCGCTTCGCGTGTCGGGCGGCGGATGTCCGGCCTCAACCGTCTCGCGGCGGCGCTTCGCGACTTTTCGGCCCGCGGGCGCGCGACGAAGATCGTCGACAGCGCGAACAGCAGCATCGGCAGCGTCGGCCGCACGCTGGCCAGGGCCGCCCCGATCAGCAGCACCGTGAGCACCTCCATCAGGCGTTCGATCCGCGCGCCGAACTCCACCATCCGGCGCGCCAGCGCCTGGGCGTCGTCGAGTGGGCCACCTTGCGGGCCGGCGGGGCTGACGCGGGTGGGAAACATCGCGCAGCCGCAGGCGAAGACCGCGAGAAACGTCGATGCGCGCAGCAGCGACGCCGTCGAGTACGCGACCGCGATCGTGCCCAGGTACAGCAACTCGTCCCAGGCGAGCGGGTGCTCGCGCCGCAACATCGCCCGCATCGCCGCGCCGAGCAGGCGCCCGACCGATGCGCCGACCACCAGACCCGCCGGCACCGGCCACAACAGGTCGAACAGCAGCCCGCCGGCGGCACCCGGGACGGGCCAGGAACCGGCCGCGTGCAGCCCGAGCGCCGCCAGCGCCAGCACGACCACCGGCGCGAGGCGGTGCCGTCGCTGAGCTCAGCCTCTTCCGTCAATGTCAGAACAGCACCGCTGTCTCGGCGATGGGGCGCAGCAGGGCCGCGTGGCGCGTGGCATCGATCGGCTCGAAGACCGTGCCGGCGGCGGCGCCGACGCAGCCGATCCCCAGGTAGACCAGCGACGGCGTGACCGGCAGCCGTCGCACCGGCCGCTCGCCCAGCCCCATGGCCAGCAGCACCGCGCCGGCGAGCAGGAGCATGGCCGGCGTCACGGCCGGCGTCGATCATGGGCGCCCGGGCCGCGGGCACAAGGCGCTCACGACGCGCCCGATGCCGGCGCGCCGGGTGCGATGCCGGTTGTCCGGCGCAACCCCTCTGCGCCGGCGAGATGCCGCCGCAGCGTCGGAATCGCCTTGTCGAGCCACGCCTTCAGCGCCGGGTCGCGTGCCTGGCGCCGAGCGCGTTCGAACATCGCGATGGTCCGCCGGTGCTGCTCGATGCCGACGGTCTGTACGAACCGCCGATCGAACGCGGCGCCTTCGCTCCTGCCCAAGGCATGGATCGCCGCTTCCTGCGTCGCCGGCATGCGCTCCGGAGGTGTCAGTCCACGTTCGCGTGCGATGCGCAGCAGCTCCTCGTGGGCTGCGGCGTGGTCGCTCGCCAGCATCGAGGCATAGGCACGGACGGCGGGGTCGCTGCCGCGTTCGACGGCGAGTTTCGAGACGGCCACTTCGTGGAGCCCGCCGCCGACCGCGGTGATGATGAATCCGCGCTCATCACGGGTCAGAGATCCACTGGCGTCGGCGGAGCCACCGGTCGGACTGCCGGCGACGCCGCCGATCGCGACGCCGCCACCGGCCGGCGAACTGTCACTGGGCGCCACCCCGGAATGGCCCGCCGATGCCGCCGCGCCAGGCAGGCTGCTGGCACTGGCAGCCGGCGCCCGCGCGCTGTCGGCGGCGCCGTCCGGCGTGCCGCGGTCACAACCGCCCAGCAGTGCCGGCAGGCACAGGGCGGCGGCCAGCCAGGCGGAAACCACCGGCGCCCGCCGCCTCGCCGGCGGGGCGCCGGTCCGGTCCCGGTCATACCCGGCGGCGGTGTGGTCGGATCCGAACAGCGGGGCATACGTCATGACGGCGTCTCCATCGGGCAGGGTGATCGGTGCACCCTGGGTCGCCCGGGGCAGTTCGCGTGCCCGCACCGGCCGCCAGGCCGCGTGCGCCGGCCATCGCAGGCCGCGCAAGCGCCTTCTGAGGGCGCCCGCGGCCCTGGCCAGCCCTGTCAGGCATGCCGATTGCTCCGAAGGCTGCTTCTGGGTGCCTTGCGAGACCCGCGTTGCCCGATATACCGCCGAGGTTCGTCACGACTGCCGGCGTCGATGCCGGTTCTCTCCCGCTGCCGCCGCCCGTGCCGGCCGGTGCGGCGGGGGAGGCGCCGGCGTCCGCCTGCCCGGCGGCATGGGCCGCGCCGTCGCGGCCGGTTCCGGCGGTCAGCATCGTCCTGCACGACATCGCGCCGCAGACCCGCATTGCCTGGCGGCGCCTGCGGCGCTGCGTGGCGGCCGTTGCGCCGTCGGTGCCGGTCAGCTTGCTGGTGGTTCCGCGTTATCACGGCCAGTGGCCGACGCGCCGCCTGCGCCGCGAACTGGACGATGCGCTGGCCGCCGGCGACGAACTGGTCCTGCACGGCTACACGCATCTCGATCCCGGCGTGCCGCACGGCTGGCGCGATCGCCTGCTGCGCCGCTGGTACACCGCCGGCGAAGGGGAGTTCGCCGCGCTCGATCATGGCGAAGCGTCACGCCGGCTCGAGGCTGGCCGGGCCTGGTTCGAGCAGTGCGGATGGCCGCTGCATGGCTTCGTGCCACCGGCCTGGCTGCTCGGCCCGGCGGCGCGCACGGCCGTCGAGGCGGCCGGCTTCGAGTACACGTGTTCGTTGTCGCGGCTGGTGGCGTTGCCGCTCGACAGCCAGCGCGGCGCCGTGCTGCGCAGCCAGGGGCTGGTCTACAGCACGCGCACGCCCTGGCGCGGCGCGGCGTCGCTGGCATGGAACGCGGCGGTCGCGTGGCACCAGCGCAGCCGGCCGCTGCTTCGCTTCGAATTGCACCCGCCCGATGTGGAGCACCCGCTCGTGCGTGCCTCCTGGATGCGGCTGCTGGCCGAGGCGCTCGACGGCCGCGAACCGATGACGCTGCTGCAGGCGTCTCGCGCACTGCGGCACGGGCGGCTCACCGGTCCGGCGGGTTCCAGCTGAGAGGGTCGTCGAAGCGATCGAAGCCGTATCGCACCGACGGGCGGATGGGCTTTTGCAGGCCGCCGTGCTCGACGCCGAAGTGACACGTTGCTCGCCGCCCGCCGGGCGCCGGGCACGCGGCCTGCCGCAGGTTGCTGCGGCGTTGCCCGTGCAACGCCGTGCACAGGAGCGAACCGATGACATCCAAGCCCGTTCCCACGACGGTTCCCAGCCGGGCCGATCCCGTCCGCCGCCGGACCGCGCGGCCGCGTGAGTCCGACCTCACGACGGTGTCGCAGCACGGAACGCGGCGTCCGTCGCTGCCGCACGAGCAGGACGAATCCAGCGACAGCCAGACCGCGGGCGAGGCGCAGCGGGAGGTCGGCAAGCGGGCGCATGACGACGTCGCCGCAGGCCGCGTCGACACCGACCGCGGCAGCGTCACCGACCCGGTCTACCGGCGCCTGAAGCGGCCATGACCGAGCGCGACGAGGCCGACGCCGCGGGCCGTGACGCGTCGACTTCCTGCACGATCAGGTGCACGAAGTGCAGCTTGGTCACCGCCACGGCCGGCAGCGCGAAGGCCGAGACCGCGCCGCGGATCTTCGCCCACCTTGGACGCCACCGGCTGCCCGGGCGCGATCAGCGACGACACGAGCCGCCGCTTGGCCACCTCGATGCGAGCCCACCAGACGCCGTTCTGCGGGTCGCCCAGGTCCGGGATCACCCGGTTCAGCCGGCAGCTTCGGCACAGCGGCTGCGCGGCCTGTCCATCGGCGCCGGCCGGCACCAGCCAGTGGCAGCCGGCGGCGTTGTCATGGTTGGCGCACAGCCGGTACGTCGCGCCGCCGGGTGCTCGGCGTGGTGCCAGGTGCCGTCGGCGGCATCCGGCTCCAGCGGCAGCAGTTCGCCCAGATCCGGGTCGTAGCCGAGCGGCGTCGCGCACGCCAGGCACACGCTGTTGCGGAAGAACACCGGCTTGCCGCAGCGGCAGACGAAATGGCGGCGTGCGGTCGGGGCCTCGATCTCCCGCCAGCGCTCGCCGCGCCGGGTCGACACGCGTTGGAACAAGAACTTCATGCAGCCTCCAGGGACGGGCCTCGACAGCCGGAATCGATCGGAAGGCAAGCGCCGCACCCGCAAGCCCGGGCGCACCGATTGCCGATCGCGAGCATCGCCGGAATCGACCCGGCATCACCCCGGAGTCCCGATGGAAAACGACGACGCCCGCCAGCAGCTGTGGGAACTGATCAAGGACATCCGCTTCGGCATGCTGACCACGTGGCATGCCGACGGCCGGCTGCATTCGCGGCCGATGACGACGCAGAACTCGCGGCTCGACGAAGACGCGACGCTGTGGTTCTTCGCCTCGCGCAGCGGCGACGCCGTGGCCGACCTGCGGGCCGATCCGGCGGTCTGCATTTCGTATGCGGACACCGACAACGACCGTTACGTGTCGGTGTCCGGCGTGGCGCAGGTGAGCGAAGACCGGCACAAGCGGGAGATGCTCTGGTCGCCGATGGCGAAGGCCTGGTTCCCGGGCGGCGTCGATGATCCGGACCTGGCGCTGCTGCGGGTGAACGTCACCCACGCCGACACCTGGGACGTGCGCGCCAACAAGCTGGTGCAACTGTGGCGCATGGCAAGTGCCGCGGTCACAGGCCGTCCACCCACCGATCTCGGCAGGCATGCCCACGTCGACCTGCGGGAGTGAACGCCCCGCGGCGCTCGTCGCGGCCGGGCGCGGCGCACGCGATTGCCGCATCTTTTTCAACCCACCGGCCGGCTGCCAGCGGCCGGCCTGACGAGGAGGGTTGCATCATGGCCCGATACTCGAAGAAGGCGTCCGACCAGGTCGCCGAGGCGCTGCACGAGGAGAAGCAAGGCACGCTGCGGTCCGGCA
Organism: Piscinibacter sp.; assembly: GCA_044223035.1. Lineage (GTDB taxonomy): Bacteria > Pseudomonadota > Gammaproteobacteria > Burkholderiales > Burkholderiaceae_C > JBGAMJ01. Next base: position 1,761 of record JBGAMJ010000148.1, on the reverse strand, counting down.
CGTCCGGCAAGAAGGTCACGAGCCGCAAACAGGCCATTGCCATCGGCCTGTCCGAAGCGCGCAAGCGGGGCGCGAAGGTGCCGCCGGCGCCCAAGCGCTGAACGCGCGCGGGCTGGCCGGGGCGCGGCGCGGTCGTCCATGGACCTTGGCACTGCGGTTCGGCGGTGCCCGGTGGTAGGGGCGGCAGGGGCGCTCCAGGTGCACGAAGGCGATCTCGTTCGCCTGCACGAAGGGGCCGGTCGAGGGCCACCTGCCCGACGGAGCACCAGACCGTGGCCGCGCTGAATGACCCCGGCCAACCCGATGGCGTGGCGCCACGCCGGGCCGGCGGCCCGTGCGATAGCCAGCCGCGCCCCGGCGGCGCGGCTGGCCTCATTGCACGCGTGGCCCTCGAGGCGTGTGCGACGGCGGCGACGGCACGGTGATTGCCCTTCCGGTGACCATTCACCTTGTGAGGACTGTCATTCATGGCCACCCGAACCCGAACCACGCGTGTTGCCGACGACGCGCGCCAGCAGGTCCTGAAAGACTTGAAGGACGACCATCGACGCGTGCGCAAAGCCTACCGGGAGTTCCAGAAGCTCGACGGCGACAAGAACCCTGACGCGTGCGAGGCGATCGTGCAGCAGGTGCTGGCGGAACTGCGCCTTCATTCGCGTCTCGAGGAGGAATTCCTGTACCCGGCAGCGCGCGAAGCGCTGCGCGACGAATCCCTGGTCGACGAGGCCGAAGTCGAGCACGAATCGCTGCACCACCTGATCGACCAGTTGGCGACGATGAGTCCGGACGACGACAAGTACGCGGCGCGATTCGTGGTGCTGTGCGAGTACGTGATGCACCACGTGAAGGAGGAGGAGGGCGAGATGTTTCCGCAACTCGAGCATGCCAAGCTCGACTGGGAGACGCTGGCCGCCGACATCGCGCAGATGCGTGCGGAACTGGCGCCACCGGCCGACGCTCGTTCCGCCCCCGAACCCGCCGACCGGGCACCGTCGGATGACGCCCGCCGCCGACCCGCGACGACGGACTCCGGACACCGCGAACCGGCGCGGCGACCGGGCTGAGCCGACCCGGCGGCGACTGCCCTCGTCGAGACGCGCGTTCCGGAAATCCGCCGGAACGCGCCCGAAGAAGCCCCAAGGCAGCCCCCGAGAAACCCAAAGAAAAGGACCGTCGCGAGGACGGTCCTGAAAGTCCGGCCGGAGCCGGACGTTGGGGTGCGGTTAAGCAGTCCGGCGGTTTGCTCGCCTCAGCGCGCCGTGCCTCGTCGCATCAGGTTGATGATGGCCAGCAGGATCACCGCGCCGAGCAGCGACACGATCAGCGCGCCGACGCTGAAGGCGCCCTGGTTGATGGTCCCCACGCCGATCAGCGGCGAGATGAACCACCCGCCCAGCGCGGCGCCCGCGATGCCGACGACGACGTTGAGGAACATGCCCTGCTGTCCGTCGGTCGCCATCAACAGGCTGGCAACCCAGCCGATCAGTCCGCCGACAACGAGCCACACGATCACATTCACCATGGGACAGTACTCCTTGGGTCTTGGTTGACCGGGCGCCGTGTCGGCGCCCGTCACCGTGCATGGCAAGCGACATGCCGCGGCGAGCCAACGCCGTCCGCCGTGAGCTGCCCGTCGAATTTCGCCTTCCAACGGGCCGCTCCTATGCCGCCATGGATTGCTGATGGACATGCGTGCTGATCCAGTTCTCAAGGAACCGAACCGGCGAGCTGTAGCCCAGCGTGGAGTGGCGGCGACTCCGG
>JBGAMJ010000005.1:0-92339 GCA_044223035.1 Piscinibacter sp. | reverse complement strand
CGTGCCGCTGCTGCTGATCAGCACGAAGGTCATGATGGCGATCAGCAGCAGCGGCACGCTGGCGGCGCCGATGTGCAGCGAGAACACCTCGCTCGGGTTCGGCCACGGCACCGTGGTCGACGCGCGCACCGTCATGTAGCCGGTCAGGAACGAGCCGAAGATGAAGGTGTCGCTGAGCAGGAAGATCCACATCATCGCCTTGCCCCAGGGCACGCGCTTGAAGGCTTCGCGATCGGTCGACCAGTCCGACCGCAGCCCGCGCCAGCCGGCCGCGGCGGGGGTGCTCGTCGACGGTGCCATCGGTACGGCGTCCATCCGTTTCTCCTCAGGCGCGGCCGCAGATGAAGCGCACGATCTCCGGCGTCAGCGTGCCCAGCGCCGCGAACAGCAGCGCCCAGACCACCAGCAGGAAGTGCCAGTAGCGCGCGCACAGCGCGATGCGCAGCGCCGCGCGCGCCGGGTCGGCGCGTTCCCAGGCCAGTTGCGCCGTCACCGCCCAGGCCGCGAGACCGCCCAGCACATGCAGCCCGTGCAGGGCGGTGAGCAGGTAGAAGAAGCTCGCGGCCGGGTTTCCGGCGAGCTGCACGCGCGCCGCGTGCAGCGCCTGCCACGCCCACCACTGCGAGCCGAGGAAGGCCAGCGCGCAGGCGCCGCCGGCCCACAGCAGCGCTCTTGCCTGCACCCACCGCGCGTGCCGGGCCGCCGCGTCCGCGCGCTGGAGCGCCACGCTGCCGGCGAGCAGCAGGCCGCTGCTGAGCCACAGTTGCCAGGGCAGGGCGATCGGCGACCAGTCGCTGCCGTCCATCCGCATGCCGTAGGCCAGCAGGAACAGCGCGAACAAGGCGCTCGCCACCGCGATGAACGCCCACAGGCCGGTGTCGGCGGCACGCGCCGCCAGCGATGACGGGACGGTGCCGGAACGGGGCAGCGCGGCGCTTGTCATGTCCGAACCCGAGCGGTGGACGGTGCGGCATGGCCATGCGCACCCGGCGATTCCTCGATGCCGCCGGCTTCGGGCGCGGCGTTCTGCGCGATGAAATCCTCGGTGGCGCCCGGCACGCCATAGGCGTAGGCCCAGCGATGGACGACCGGCAGTCTCGGCCCCCAGTTGCCGTGCGCCGGCGGCGTCTGCGGCGTGAACCATTCGAGCGACGCGGCGCGCCAGGGGTTGGCGTCGGCACGCGGGCCGCGGAAGGTGCTCCACACCAGGTTGTAGACGTACACGAGCTGCGTCGCGCCGACGCACAGCGCGACCACCGTGATGAAGGTGTTGAGCTGGTGGGCCGACGCCGGGATGAACTGGTAGTTGTCGAAGTTGTAGTAGCGCCGCGGCATGCCGAGCACGCCCAGGTAGTGCATCGGAAAGTAGATCAGGTAGGTGCCGATGAAGGTGACCCAGAAGTGCAGCCGGCCGAGGCGGTCGTCGAGCATCCGGCCGCTGATCTTCGGGAACCAGTGGTAGATGGCGCCGAACACCACCAGGATCGGCGCCACGCCCATCACCATGTGGAAGTGCGCGACGACGAAGTAGGTGCCCGACAGCGGGATGTCGACGCTGACGTTGCCGAGAAAGAGCCCGGTCAGCCCGCCGCTCAGGAAGGTCAGGATGAAGGCCAGCGTGAACAGCATCGGCACCGTCAGGTGGATGTCGCCGCGCCACAGCGTCAGCACCCAGTTGTAGACCTTGATCGCGGTGGGCACGGCGATGATCAGCGTGCTGGTGGCGAAGAAGAATCCGAACCACGGGTTCATGCCGCTGACGAACATGTGGTGCGCCCAGACCACGAAGCTCAGGCCGCCGATGATCACGATGGCCCAGACCATCGTGCGGTAGCCGAAGATGGCCTTGCGCGCATGCACGCTGATCAGGTCGGACACGATGCCGAAGGCCGGCAGCGCGACGATGTAGACCTCGGGGTGGCCGAAGAACCAGAACAGGTGCTGGAACAGCAGCGGGCTGCCGCCCCGGTAGCCGGTGACCTGGCCCATCGACACCAGCGCCGGCATGAAGAAGCTGGTGCCCAGGGTCTTGTCGAGCAGCAGCATCACGCCGCTGACGAACAGCGCCGGGAAGGCCAGCAGCGCCAGCACCGTGGCGACGAAGATGCCCCAGACCGTCAGCGGCATGCGCAGCAGCGTCATGCCCTCGCAGCGCGCCTGCAGCACGGTGGTGACGTAGTTCAGGCCGCCCATCGTCGTGGCGACGATGAAGATCAGCAGCGACACCAGCATCAGCACGATGCCCCACTCCTGGCCGGGCGTTCCGGGCAGGATGGACTGCGGCGGGTACAGCGTCCAGCCCGCGCCGGTGGGCCCGCCGGGCGCGAAGAAGCTGGCCAGCAGCACCAGCACCGACAGCAGGTAGACCCAGAAGCTCAACATGTTCATGTAGGGGAACACCATGTCGCGTGCCCCCACCATCAGCGGAATCATGTAGTTGCCGAAGCCGCCGAGGAACAGCGCGGTGAGCAGGTAGATCACCATGATCATCCCGTGCATCGTGACGAACTGGTAGTAGCGCTCGGCATCGATGAAGGCGAACCGCCCCGGAAAGCCGAGCTGCAGCCGCATCAGGTTGGACAGCAGCAGCCCCACCAGCCCGACCAGGATGGCCGTGCTGGCGTACTGGACGGCGATCACCTTGTGGTCCTGGCTCCACACGTAGCGGGTCAGGAAGGTCGTGGGCTCGTGCGTGGCGTCGGCGTAGGCCATGGTCGGGTCCGGTGGGGTTCAGCGCTGCGCGCTGCCGGCGGGCTCGCCGGACTTCGAGCGGATATAGGCCAGCAGCGCATCCAGCTCGTCGTCGCTCAGCGCGATGGTGGGCATGACCGGCGCGAAGCCCTTCACGACGCGCGCCAGCGGCTGGCGGATGTCGGTGCGCAGGGCGTCGTCGTCGATCCGGATCGTCGACCCGTCGGCCAGCGTCTCGGTCTTGCCGTACAGGCCCTTCCAGGTCGGGCCGACGCCGCTGCTGCCGTCCACCGAATGGCAGGCCACGCAGCCCTTGGACTGGGCCAGCGCCTGGCCGCGCGCCGCGGGCGTGGCCGCCGCCGCTCCCGTCGCCGGCGGCGCCTGCAGCATCGCAAAGGTCGGCTGCGCCTTCAGCCAGGCGTCGAACGCGGCTTCGTCCTCCACGACCACATAGCCGCGCATGTTGTGGTGGCCGACGCCGCACAGCTGCGCGCACATGGCCTCGAAGCGCCCCGGCTCGGTCGGCGTGAACCAGAACGTGCTCACCTGGCCCGGCACGATGTTCATGCGGGCGCGGAACGGCGGCACGAAGAAGTCGTGCAGCACGTCGTGCGAGCGCATCAGCAGCTTGACCGGGCGGCCCAGCGGCAGGTGCACCTCGTCGCCGGCCACCAGGACGTCGTCCTGCCCGGCCGGGTCGGAAGGATCCAGCCCGAACGGATTGCTGCCGCTGACGAAGCGGGCGTCGGTGCCGCCGAACCGGCCGCTCGCGCCGGGAAAACGGAATTGCCAGCGCCACTGCTGGCCCAGCACCTCCAGCAGCAGCGCGTGGGTCGGCGCGTGAACGTAGTCCGCGTACACCGCCAGGCCGGGTGCCAGCAGGCCGATCACGCCGATCGTCGTCACGCCGATCAGCCAGCGTTCGAGCCGCCGGTTGTCGGCCTGGTAGGCGGCCCGCTGCCCAGGCCGGTGGCGGAAGCGCCACAGGGTGTAGGCCACGAACAGGTTGATGACGACGAAGAACGCGCCGGTGACGAGCAGCGTGATCGTCAGCGTCTGGTCCATCTGCCGCCAGTTCGACGCCAGCGGCGTCGTCCACCACGGCGTCAGCAGGTGGAACAGCACCGAACCGACGACCAGCACCAGCAGGGCGATGACGACGGGCATGGGGGTGCCTTCGGGCTCGGCCGGTGTTCAGCCGCTGCGATTCCCCGCCCCGCCGCGGCGGGCGAGCTTCCAGTACAGCAGCGCCGCCGACATGCCGAAGATCACGTGCGCGACGAAGGTCGCCCAGCCGCGCAGTTCCGCGAACCAGGGGAACGCCTGCGTCAGCGCGACGAAGTTGAACAGGTAGAGCACGACGCCGAAGACCGCGCCGATCAACTGCATCGCCGCCGGGCTGGTGTCGTAGTGGAAGCCCGCCAGGATGAACCCCAGCGCGATGCCGAACACGACGCCCAGTGCGTAGTGCGTCGCCAGCGCCAGCATCACGATCCCGGCGCCGAACCGGTAGGGCGAGGCGCCCAGCGTGCCCGGCCCCAGGATCAGGGCGGCGACGAGCTGCGAGATGCGCCACGGCCCGTCGCTGCCGACGAGCGCGGCCCACACCAGTTCCAGCACCATCAGCACCGCGCCGGCGGCAAAGCCGGCGACCGCGGCGGCCAGCCAGTCCGGCCGGCGCCGTTCCCAGTGATGCAGATGCAGCCTCAGTTCCATGGGCACCTCCGTGACAGAGGCGTTGCAGAGCCGCTGGCGCGGGCTCAGGGGAACGCAGGAATGTTCGGCTCCACGCCCTCGAGGTGGGCCTCCGGATGCAGGGCCTGCAGGCGGGCTTCGATCTCCTCGACGCGGGAACGCGGCACGTCGACCATCAGCAGGATCTGTCCCTGCTCGATCGCCGGTTCGAAGCGTTTGAGGCGGCTGCTGGGCGTCGACACGCCGATCATGCTCGACGCCCAGGCGCCGAAGCCGGCACCGAGGATGGACAGCACGGCGACCATGCCCCATTCCGGCCGGGTGCCGAACAGCGGGAAGAACACGCCGACGATCCCGCCCAGCACCGCGCCGAGCATGCCGCCGATCACCAGGCCCGACTGGGCCGCGCGGACCACGTCCGATGTCTGGAACACGTTGGCGGCGTGCAGACCGGTCATGTCGGCGTCTTCGCGCCCGACGAAGTGGAGGTGCTGCTCGGCGATTCGCGCGAGCAACAGGTCATTCATCGTCCGGGTGGCGCTGGCCAGGTCGGGCAACAACCAGTAGATGCGTCTGCGCATGATGATCTCCTTCCGTCACGGAGTACGGTGGCGGAGTCAGTCGCTAACGGTTCTATACACCTCTTCGGTACGTTCGGCAAGGCGTCGTGCGGGCGTGTTCACGGCGGCACGCAGACCCGTGACGTGTTCGTTCGCACCCAGCGGACTGTCAGTGGTCAATGCAAGCGTCGTGCTTGCTGCTTCGTGCCACCGCCGACTGGGGCGGGACCTGCCCGCATCGAGTCAGATCTCGACAAGCACCCTGCCGCCCTCGATCTTTGCCGGGTAGGTCTTGAGCGCCACGCACACCGGTGCACCGAGCGGCCGGCCGTCGCGGATGTCGAAGCGACCATTGTGTTTTGGGCACTCGATCACGTGCTCCATCACCAGCCCGTCGCACAGGTGCACGTGCTCGTGCGTACACAGACCGTCGCTCGCGTAGACCTTGCCGTCCACGTGGTAGAGCGCGTAGGTCTTGCCGGCGTGGTCGAAGCGTTTGACGTCCTCGTCGTCGATGTCGTCGAGGGCTGCGGCGTCGATCCATGAACTCATGGGTATGTCTCCGTTCGTTGTCTGGCGTATGGCGGGGTGTCGACTCCCGAGCGGCTACAGTCGCCGCATAACGAGGCGAATCGGACCCAAAGCAACCGACGATCGACAGATCGTGCAAGGCCGATGCGCTTGCGTCGAGCAGCACCACACCAGTGACGACGATGGCCCGAGACAAGTCGACCAGCAAGAAGATCACCGCCAGCGATGTCGCCGAGCGTGTGGGCGTATCCAAGTGGACGGTTTCGCGCGCCTTCACCGAAGGCGCGTCCATCGCTCCCGAGGTGCGTGAACGGGTGCTCCAGGTTGCTGCCGAGATGGGCTACTCGCCCAACCTGCTGGCACGCAGCCTGACCACCCACAGCACCCGGCTGGTTGCGCTGGTGGTGGACGAACTCGGCAACCCCAATCAGTTGTTCATGCTGAACGAAGCCACCCGCCAACTCCAGGCGCAGGGCTTCAGCACGCTGTTGCTGAACCTGAGCCCGGAATACGGCCCGGCCGCGGCCTTGCGGTTGGCCGATCAATTCCAGGTCGACGGCATCATGTTCATGGGCACCAGTCTCGATCAGGCCCTCATCGAGCTTGCAGTGAAGATCCGGCACATCCCGCTGGTGGTGGTGAGCCGCATCAGCGCCGTGGCGACCATTCCGTATGTGACCACCGATGGTTATGCCGCGGGGGCCGAGATCGCCGATCTCTTCCTGGCCCAAGGCTATCGGCGCATCGGGCACATGGCAGGCCCGCCCTCGGATCGCACTGAATTGCGTCGACTGGACGGGTTTCGCGATCGGCTTCAGGAACGCGGGACTCCGCTGGCCTGTGTGCTGGAAACATCGCACTACCGGCGCGAGCAGGGCCTGCAATCCCTGTCGAGGTACTTGGCCGCAACGCCGCGCGACAAACGCATCGAAGCCCTGTTCTGCGAGAGCGACATCCTGGCGATCGGTGCCATGGATGCGCTGGCCCTCGCGGGCATCCACCATCGAATGGCCATCGTGGGCTTCGACGACATCGAGATGGCGTCCGCGCCGCCTTACGAGCTGACCACCTTCCGCCAGCCGGTCGACCACCTGGTGGCCGAGGCCATCCGTCGCATCCTCGAGCCCCATGCGATGGAAACGGAATCGCTGCTCGCGCCGGGCACGCTGGTGTTGAGGTCGTCTCATCGCCGTGTGGCCTGACGCGACACGTCTTGCAGCCTGACGGACTGCCCGGACTTGCACGACAAGGTCGCAGCTTCGGCGACGGCCAGCGCGTTGACACCGTCCTGCAGGCCCACAGGGTAGGCCGTACCGGCCTTGATCGCGGCGATGAAGGCGCGCCACTCGGCCTCGTAGGCCTTCATGTATCGTCCCAGGAAGAAGTACTCCGGCTTGGCGCTGACGGCACCGGCCGTGGTGACCTTGTTGACCGTGTTCTCGAGCACGTTGCCGGCCTGCAGCAGGCCGGTGGCACCCAGCAGTTCCAGCCGCTGGTCGTAGCCGTAGACGGCGCGGCGACTGTTCTTGACGACGGCGATGCGGCCATCGGCGTAGTGCAGCGTGATGACGGCTGTGTCCACGTCGCCGGCCGCACCAATGGCCGGGTCGACGATGCTGGAGCCGATCGCCGTCACGGCCTCGGGCACACCACCGAAGATCCAGCACGCCATGTCGAAGTCGTGGATCGCCATGTCGCGGAACAGCCCACCGGAGACCTTGATGTAGCTCACCGGCGGGGGCGAGGGGTCGAAGGACGTGATCGACAGCAGTTCGCCCTTGCCGATCTCGCCGTTGTCGAAGGCACGCTTCAGGGCGGCGAAGTTGGGGTCGAAACGGCGGTTGAAACCGATCATCACCGGCCGGCCGGTCTGGTCCACCGCCGCCTGGCAGGCGAGGGCTCGCTCGAGGCTCAGGTCCACCGGCTTCTCGCACAGCACGGCCTTGCCCGCAGCCGCGGCGGCCTCGATCAGCCCGGCGTGGGTGTCGGTGGACGTGGCGATGAGCACCGCTTCAATAGACCGATCGGCAATGATGTCCTGCGAGGTGCGCGCCTGCGCGCCGTAGGCCGCGGCCAGCGTCTCGGCCGCCGCCTGGTTCACGTCCGACACGGCGACCAGTTGGCTGTCTGCATTGGCGGCGATGCTCTTGGCGTGCACGTTGCCGATGCGGCCCGCGCCCAGCAATCCGACTTTGATCATGAGAGATTCTCCAGGGTTGAACTCAGGCGCGCGAATGGCGCCCTTGGGTGGAATCAGGAAACAAGCGTGACGGTGAACGCCGTACGGAAGGCTTCGAGCGCCGCCTCGGGCGCACCCGACGCAAACGCCTCCATGCACACCGTGCCGCGGTAGCCCATGGCCGCCAGGCTCCGGGCGACGCCGGCATAGTTGATCTCGCCGGTTCCGGGCTCCATGCGGCCAGGCACGTCGGCCACCTGCACCTCGCCGATCCAGGGCTGGCATCGCTTGCACAGATCGATCAGGTTGCCCTCTCCGATCTGGGCGTGATAGAGGTCGAGGTTCAGCTTCAGGCCGGGACGATTGATCGCCGACACCAGGGCCAGCGTGTCCTCGGCGCGCGCGAAGGGCACGCCAGGGTGATCGACGCGCAGGTTGAGGTTCTCGATCATGAAGGTCACGCCGTGTTTCTCGGCCAGGTCGGCAATGCGTTGCAGCGTGTCGCGGGCCTTCAGCCACATCGCACCGGTGACGACTTCGCAAGGCGTCACGGGCAGGCCCCGATCGCCCAGCCCGGTGCCGTGCAGGTTCAGGCGTGCCACGTTCAGGCGCTTGCCGACGGCAATCGATTCCGCCGCGGTGGCGAGCAACTCGGCGGCGCCTGCGTCATCGGCGAGCCGCCCGCGCAGGTAGCCGGTCATGGACGAGAAGTGCGCGCCCGACTTCTCCAGCATGGCCAGATCGTGGTTGGGCCAGTTCCAGATGCCGACTTCGAAGCCCATCTCTGTCAGGCGGCTCAGGCGCCAGGGCATGGGCCGGTCGATCCATAGCATCTCGGCGCAAGCGGCCAGCACAAACGGTGAGTTCACGGTGTCGTCCTTGTGGTCGTCAGGTCGGGCGCTGGCAATCGCCAGGGCTTGAAACGAAGTGGAGTCTAGAAAGACATGCATCCGGGTGCAAGTAGTTTGAAAAAAATTTCTATCTGTGGCGTCAAATCACGCGGCGGACGATCTGCATCGGTCCAGTACGGATGCCCACACCGGCCGGGACGGAGGGGCCCGGTACCTGCGCAAGCATCGCCGATGCGCCTTGTTCTGCAGGCTTCCCATAGGCAATTCGAGAATGAAGGGAACGAGAGGCGCTTGTGATGCCAGGCTCGGAAATCGCATTCCATTCGGGTAATTACGTAGAACGTAATTTCCATTGCGCGCCTAAAGTTGATTGCCCTCGGTTGCAAACCCATGTGGTGCGGAGACCAACCCATGGGACGAATCGACCTCAATCAGAGAACTGTGATGGCCATGGATGACTTGCTCTTCGGAACCCGCAACAAGCGCGGCGACTGGGCGCCACACGCGCGCAGCCAGATCGCCCCGTTCTGGGCCTGGCCGCCGCAATTTCTCAAGGTCCTGAAGTGGGCGCCGGGCTACCTCTGGCCATGGAACGTCTTCCACATGGCGACCGCGCTGTTGTGGTGGTACCTCGTCGTGCCCGACGTCGAGACCATGAAGACCCTGTCCTGGGGTTGGGCGGCCTACCTGCTGGTCGTCAACTGGGCGGCCGGCCTGGTCTTCTACGGGTTCTTCGAATGGCGCTACTACGTTCGCAAGGTCCAGGGCCAGCGCTTCAAGTACCACCACAAGTTTCCGTCGGAGCAGCCGTCCGATGTGTTCTGGTTCAAGAGCCAGAACATCGACAACTTCCTGCGCAGCTTCCTCGTCTCCATCCCGCTGTGGACGCTCGTGCAGGTGATCTTCCTGTGGCGTTTCGCGAAGGGTTCGGTGCCGTGGCTGCAATGGGCGGACCACCCCGTGTATCTCGCCGCGCTGGTGCTGGTGGCGCCCGCGATCCACGAAGTCCACTTCTTCGTGATCCACCGGGCCATCCACACGAAGTGGCTCTACAAGTGGATCCATTCCATCCACCACAACTCGGTGAACCCGAGCCCGTTTTCCTCGCTGAGCATGCATCCGGTCGAGGCCTTCCTGTACCACGCGGTCGCCTTGTGGCATCTCGTCATTCCGTCGAACCCCATCGTTGCGATGTTCCAGTTGCACATGGCCGGCTTCGGCGCAATCAACGGCCACCTCGGATTCGAGAAGCTGGCGCTGACCGAGAACGCGGCTTTGGACAGCCATGCCTACACGCACTACCTGCACCACAAGTACTTCGAGGTCAATTTCGGCGGCGATGGCCTGATTCCACTGGATGCCTGGCTCGGCACCTGGCATGACGGCAGCAAGGAAGGCGAGCGCCTGATGCAGGCCCGCTACGAGAAGAAGCTCGAACGCATCAACGGACGACGAAGGGAGGCGCCGCAATCGCCCAAGGAGTGAGACAAGCGGACCCGTGAGTCCCGACCCAGGCATTGCGCGGTCCGAAACCAACCCACCAGTCCGTCGACAGACGACACCACCCACGTGGAGTTCAAGAATGAAATCAGTCAACCGCTTGTTCAAGGCCCTGGCCGTCACCGTTGCCATCGCGGCAGCTTCCAGCGCGGCCCTGGCCGCCGGCCCCAAGATCTTCGTCATCGGCGGCAAGGCCGACGATCCGTTCTGGTCGAAGGTGAAGAAGGGCGCCGACGAGGCGGGCCTCGTTGTCAAGGCCTCGGGCGGCTCCGTGACCTGGCTCGGCCCGCAAACCTACGACAACCTCGGCCCGGATGCCGCGAAGCTGATCCGAACCGCGTTGAGCCAGAAGCCCGATGCCATCGTCGGGCCCGACTGGGTGCCCGAAGCGATGGATGCTGCGTTCAAGGAAGTGGTTGCGGCCGGCGTGCCGCTGATCATCTACAACTCGGGCGGCATGGATGCCGTCAAGCGCCTGGGCGCCCAGAACTACGTGGGCAACGAGGAGTACCCGGCGGGCGTCGGCGGCGGCGAATACTTTGGCACCCATGGCGCCAAGAACGTGCTGTGCGTGAACACGCTGCCCGGTGCGAACAACACCGAAGCGCGCTGCAAGGGTGTCGCCGACGGCATCGCCAAGAACGGCGGAAAGTCCACCCAGCTGCCGTTACCTTCTTCCAGCTTCGGCAACCCGACGGCCGTGGCGCAGGCGATCAAGGCCGCCTTGCAGAAGGACAGGGCCATCGACGGCGTGATCACCATCAGCGCCGGCGACGCCAACAGCGCGGCGACCGGCATCAACCAGGCCGGCCTGGTCAAACAGGTCAAGCTGGCCGCCTTCGACATGGATGCGACCAACCTGCAGCGCATCAAGGACGGAACCCAGCTCTTCTGCATCGACCAGCAGCCCTACCTGCAGGGCTACCTGGCGGTGTCCATGCTCAACGGCTACGTGCAGTACGGGCTGAAGGTCGCGACTTCGCCCATCCTGACCGGCCCCGGCATCGTCGATGCCTCCAATGTCGCGGCCACGTTGGCCGGTGCAGCGGCCGGCGCCCGCTGAGCGATATCGATCCGCGTCGATCCACGTCGGGCGCCTGTCCGGCTCGAGCCGGACAGGCCCTCCGCCGGGCTGCCACCGCATCGGCGGACAAGCCCCTACTCCTTCTGCCGAGGCCACACGCCTGAACCCATGAACGCGAACCACACCACCGCCCCGCCCGCCGGGTCAGCGACCGCAACGGGTGTCGACCCATCCATGACCTCCCTGGGCAGCCTGCTGCGACGGCCCGAGACCGGCTCGTTCATCGGCCTCGTCCTGGTGTTCGTCTTCTTCACGATCTTCGGCGGCCAGACCTTCCTCACCGCGAGCGGCGCGGCCAGTTGGCTGAACGTGGCCGCGGAACTCGGCATCATCGCGCTGCCGGTCGGGCTGCTGATGATCGCCGGCCACCTGGACCTCTCGGTGGGCAGCGTGATCCCGGCCAGCTCGATGACGATCGCAATCGTCTCCGGCCACTACGGCCTGCCCATGCCCGTGGGCATCGCCGCATCGCTCGGCCTGGGCCTGGCCATCGGGTTTCTCAACGGCTACCTGATCATCCGCACCGACCTGCCGTCGTTCGTGGTGACGCTGGCCACGCTGTTCGCCGTAGCCGGCTTGACGCTCGGCCTGTCGGTCATCCTGGCCGGCAGCACCAGCGTGGCGCTGACGAGCGACCCCATCACGAAGATGATCCTGGGCGACTTCATCGACGGCAAGTTCGAGGTGATCCTGCTGTGGTGGGTCGCGGCGATGGTCTTTGTCGGCTACATCCTCAGCCATTCGAAGTACGGCAACTGGATCCTGGCACTGGGCGGCGACAAGGTCAGTGCACGCAACGCGGGCATCCCGACCGACAGGTTGAACATCGCGCTGTACATGGGCAGCGGCCTGTGCGCTGCCTTCGTGGGCATGTGCCAGGCCATCCTCTACAACAGCGCCCAGGTCTCGGCCGGCCAGTCGTTCATATTCAACTCGATCATCGCGGTGGTGATCGGCGGAGTCATCCTCACCGGCGGCTACGGCTCGGTGCTGGGCATCGTGCTGGGCACCATGACCTTCGCCATCGTCAATCAGGGCATCTATTACACCGGCTTCGACGCCAACTGGGCCAGCCTGATCATCGGCGTGCTGCTGCTGGCCGCCGTGCTCCTGAACAACACCTTCCGGACCATGGCGCTGACTCACGCCACTCCACGCGTGAAAGTGAAAGAACAAGGAAAGGCCAAGCCATGAACGCGCCCCTGCTCAAGCTCACCGGGATCCACAAGTCCTTCGGTCCCATTGACGTGTTGCATGACATCTCGCTGGAAGTCAGGGCCGGCGAAGTGCTGTGCCTGCTGGGCGACAACGGCGCCGGCAAGTCGACACTGATCCGCATCCTGTCCGGCGTGCACAGGCCGACCTCGGGCCAGATGCTGATGAACGGCAAGCCGGTGGCCTTCGACACCCCGCGCGACGCCAGCGACAACGGCATCGCCACGGTGCATCAGTTCGGCGGTACCTTCCCCCTGATGAGCATCGGCCGCTCCTTCTTCGTCGGCGCCGAGCCGACCAGACGCTGGGGGCCGTTCGAGGTGTTCGACCGCAAGCGCGCCAACGACATCGCCGTGCGCGAGATGCGCCAACTGGGCATCACCCGCATCGACGACGGCAACCGCCTGGTGGGTGGCCTGTCCGGCGGCGAGCGCCAGGCCCTCGCGATTGCGCGGGCCGTGCATTTCGGTGCCAGCGTATTGATCCTGGACGAGCCCACCGCCGCACTCGGTGTGAAGGAGGCCGCCCACGTGCTGCGCATCGTGCTGCAGGCGCGCAGGAAGGGTGTGGCCGTGATCTTCATCACCCACAACGTGGTGCATGCGCTGACCGTCGGAGACCATTTCGCGGTGCTGATCCGCGGCGCCAAGGCGGCCGACTTCCGCAAGGGCGAGAAGAGCCGCGAGGAGATCACCGACCTGATGGCCGGTGGCGAAGCCATGGCCGAACTGGAGGCGGAAATTGAAGGCTACGTGTCCACCCACGACGGGCATGTACCGCACGTGGCTTGATGCCGACGGAGAACGCATCGATGCACAGGTTCCTGGTCTTTCAGTCCCTGTGGGCCATGGAGCGGCGCCACACGGACGGCTTCGAGCCCACGCTGGTTCAGAACCTCGAACAGATCCAGCAGGCGGGTTACGACGGCGTGAGCTTTGCGCCTGCTGACGAGGACATCGCCAGGCGCGTGGCCGAGTTCGTCAGGCCGCATGGCATGAAGATGGAGTGGCAGTGCTTTCCGAAGACGGTCGACGACCTGCAGCCGGTGCTCGAGATCGCGTCGCGGTACGGCATCCACCATCTGGACGTGCAGCCCGACGTGAGGCCGCGCGATCTGAAGGAATGCGTGCGGCTCGTCGACGGTTGGCGCCGGCTCAGCGAGCAGGTCGACTTTCCGGTCTACATCGAGACGCACCGCGACCGGTTGACGACCGACCTCTACGCCACGCTGGACCTGCTGGACTGCTTCCCGGACTTGAAGCTGCTGGGTGACCTGTCGCACTTTCTGGTCGGGCGCGAGTTCGCGTGGCCGGTGTCGGACGAGAACCATGCCTACATGCACCGCGTGATCGACAACTGCTGGGCGTTTCACGGCCGGGTTGCGAGCCGCGAGCAGGTGCAGGTCGAGATCTCGTTCCCGGCGCACCAACCCTGGGTCGAGCTGTTCAAGGACTGGTGGCGTTACGGCTTCAAGAGCTGGCAGCGCCGCGCCGGGCCCGACGACAGCCTGGTCTTCGTCTGCGAACTCGGGCCCAAGCCGTACGCCATCATCGGCCGGGACGGCAACGACCTGTCCGACCGCTGGCAGGACGCGCTGCTGCTTCGCGACATCGCCCAGGCCCTGTGGGCCGAGGTCTCGGGCAATCCGCGGTGAAGCATCCGCCGCAGCTCGATGCGCGCGAAGGCGCGCGCGAAGTTGCGCGCGATGGCGCGCATGACCCTGATCTCCAGACCCTGGTGGGCGAGGCCCGCCCGCGCATCGGCAGAATCCGAACCCTTGCAATCCCTCCACGAACGAGCCCCCATGAAAACCAAAGCCGCCGTCGCCTGGAAAGCCGGCCAACCCCTGACCATCGAAACCATCGACCTGGACGGCCCGAAGCTCGGCGAGGTGCTGGTCGAGATCAAGGCCACCGGCATCTGCCACACCGACTACTACACGCTCAGCGGCGCCGACCCGGAAGGCATCTTCCCGGCCATCCTGGGCCATGAGGGCGCCGGCGTCGTCGTCGACGTGGGCCCCGGCGTCACCTCGCTGAAGAAGGGCGACCACGTCATCCCGCTCTATACCCCCGAATGCCGACAGTGCAAGTTCTGCCTCTCGCGCAAGACCAACCTGTGCCAGCTGATCCGCGGCACCCAGGGCAAGGGCCTGATGCCGGACGCCACCAGCCGCTTCAGCGTCGACGGTAGGCCGCTCTTCCACTACATGGGCACCAGCACCTTCAGCAACTACACGGTGGCGGCGGAAATCTCGCTCGCGAAGATCCGCGAAGACGCGCCGTTCGACAAGATCTGCTACATCGGCTGCGGTGTCACCACCGGCCTGGGCGCCGTGCTCTTCACGGCCAAGGTCGAGCGGGTGCGAACGTTGCGGTGTTTGGCCTGGGTGGCATCGGCCTGAATGTGATCCAGGGCGCGAAGATGGTGGGGGCCGGCAAGATCATCGGCGTGGACCTGAACCCGGCGCGCGAGGCGATGGCACGCAATTTCGGCATGACGGATTTCATCAACCCGAAGGACGTGCCGAACGTGGTGGACGCCATCGTTCAGCTCACCGACGGAGGCGCCGACTACAGCTTCGAGTGCATCGGCAACACCAAGGTGATGCGCCAGGCGCTCGAGTGCACGCACAAGGGCTGGGGCCGCAGCATCATCATCGGCGTGGCCGAGGCGGGCGCGGAGATCTCCACGCGGCCGTTCCAGCTCGTCACCGGGCGCAAGTGGGAAGGCTCGGCCTTCGGCGGCGCACGCGGCCGCACCGACGTGCCGAAGATCGTCGACTGGTACATGGAGGGCAGGATCAACATCGACGACCTGATCACTCACAAGCTCAAGCTCGAGGACATCAACCGCGGCTTCGAGTTGATGAAGAGCGGCGAGTCGATCCGCTCGGTGGTGGAGTATTGATGGACAGCTTCGAGCGTCTGGAATTGCTGAGCGAGCACGGCTGCTTCGGCGGCGTGCAGCGTTTCTACAAACATGCCTCGCGCGAGATCGACCTGCCGATGCGCTTTGCGCTCTACCTGCCACCGCAGGCGCTGGCCGGGCAGAACGTGCCGCTGCTGACCTTCCTGGCGGGCCTGACCTGCACCGAAGAGACCTTCACGATGAAGGCCGGCGCACAACGAATGGCCGCACAGCTCGGCCTGGCCTTGTTGATGCCCGACACCAGCCCCCGTGGCGCGGGCGTGGCCGGCGAGAGCCAGGATTGGGACTTCGGCGTCGGCGCGGGCTTCTACCTCGACGCGACCCAGGCGCCCTGGGCCGCCCACTGGCGCATGGAGAGTTATCTGCTCGACGAGTTGCTGCCCGCGGTAACAGCGCAGTTCGGGCTTGACGGCGGGCGCCTTGGCCTGTTCGGCCACTCGATGGGCGGACACGGCGCGCTGACCCTGGCGCTGCGCCACCCGGGGCGGTTTGCGAGCGTGTCGGCGTTCGCGCCGATCTGCGCGCCCGCCTCATGCCCGTGGGGCAACAAGGCGTTCACCGGCTACCTCGGTTCGGACGAGGCCGGCTGGTCCGCACACGACGCGAGCGCGCTGATGGCTGCCCAGGCCACAGCGCCCTACCCGGCGGGAATCCTGATCGACCAGGGCCTGGCCGACCGGTTCCTCGCCGAACAACTGCACCCCGAAGCCTTCGAGGCCGCCTGCGCGCAGGCAGGCCAGCCGCTCACCTTGCGCCGTCATGCGGGCTATGACCACGGCTACTATTTCATTGCCAGCTTCATCGACGAACACCTTCGTCATCACGCGGCGCTCACCCGTTGATGCCGACCGATGCGACCTTGCGTTCCATCCTGTTGGCGCGGATGACTAGTGCCGGCGCGCCTCGAACGTCCGCTGCAGCAGGCAGGAGGCGAACAGCAGCGCGCCGATCACGATGCGCGTCCACCAGGAGCTCAGGCTGCCGTCGAAGCTGATCAGCGTCTGGATGACGCCGAGGATCAGCACGCCGACCAGCGTGCCGAACACGTAGCCCACGCCGCCGCTGAGCAGGGTGCCGCCGATCACGACGGCGGCGATGGCGTCGAGCTCCATGCCCACCGCGTGCAGCCCGTATCCCGACAGCATGTAGAACGTGAACACCACGCCGGCCAGCGCCGAGCAGAAGCCGCTGAAGGTGTAGACCAGCACCGTGGTGCGCGCGACCGGCAGGCCCATCAGCACCGCCGAGGCCTCGCTGCCGCCGATCGCGTAGACGGTGCGGCCGAAGCCGGTGCCGTGGGCGATGAACATGCCGATGCCCACCATCGCCAGCGCCAGCAGCGCGCCGACGGTGATCGACGCCGAGTCGCCCCACAGCGGCAGGCGGGCCTGCGAGATCGCGGCGTAGCCGGGGTCGGTGATGCTGATCGAATCGATGCTGATCAGGTAGCACAGCCCGCGCGCGAGGAACATGCCGGCCAGCGTGACGATGAAGGGTTGCAGCCGGAAGCGCTGGATCAGCCAGCCCATCAGCGCGCCGAACGCGGTGCCCATCGCCAGCACCAGCGGGATCGCCGCCGCCGCGCTCCAGTGGTGGTGCTCGACCAGCGCGGCCGAGACCATCGTCGTCAGCGCCACCACCGAGCCGACCGACAGGTCGATGCCGCCGGACAGGATCACGAAGGTCATGCCGACGCCGACGATGCACAGGAAGGCGTTGTCGATCAGCAGGTTCAGGAACACCTGCGCCGAGAAGAAGCCGGTGTAGGCCACCGAGCCGAAGCCGGCCGTCAGCGCGAACACGGCGACCGCGCCCAGCACCGGCACGTAGCGCGCGTCCAGGCGCGGGCGCGTGGACATCGCGCCGCCGATCGCGCGCGTGGCGCCCGTGGCTGTCATCGCGCGGCCTCGCCCGGCCGCGCCCGCAGCGCCAGGCCGCGCAGCCCGGCGCGGAACTCGGCCGACTGCATCAACATCACGACGAACACCACGCCCGCCTTGACCACCATGTTGATCTCCGGCGGCACGCCGATCGAGTAGATCGTGGACGTCAGCGTCTGGATGATCAGCGCGCCCAGCACGCTGCCGGCCAGGCTGAAGCGGCCGCCGGTCAGCAGCGTGCCGCCCAGCGTCACCGCCAGGATGGCGTCGAGCTCCATCAGCATGCCGGCGTTGTTGCCGTCCGCGCTCTTGACGTTGGAGCTGATCACCAGCCCGGCCACGCCCGCGGCGAAGCCGCAGAACACGTAGACGCAGACGGTGATCAGCCGCTCCGGCAGCCCGGCCAGGCGCGACGCCGCCGGGTTGATGCCGATGGCCTGGATGAACAGGCCAAGCGCGGTGCGCGTGATCGCCAGGTGCAGCAGGCCCCACACCGCCGCCGCGATGAACACCGCGAACGGCAGCCCGAACAGGAAGCCGTTGCCGAGGAAGAAGTAGGGCGCGTAGTAGACAGTGATGATCTGCCCGCCGGTGAGCAACTGCGCCACGCCGCGCCCGGCCACCATCAGGATCAGCGTCGCGATGATCGGCTGCATGCCCACGCGCGCCACCAGGAGGCCGTTCCACAGGCCGCACAGCGCCGCGACGGCGAGCGCGGCGGCAATCGCCAGGCCCATCGGGT
Source organism: Piscinibacter sp. (assembly GCA_044223035.1). GTDB lineage: Bacteria > Pseudomonadota > Gammaproteobacteria > Burkholderiales > Burkholderiaceae_C > JBGAMJ01. The sequence continues at coordinate 74,480 of JBGAMJ010000005.1, read as the reverse complement.
AGCGGCTGACGAAGGTCTGCACGCCGTCCTTCACCACCAGCTCGCCGCCGATCATCTGCGCGGCAGTGGCGGCGGCGATCGCCACCACGGCGCCGACCGAGATGTCGATGCCGCGCGTGGCGATCACCAGCGTCATGCCCAGTGCCACCACCGCCAGCGGCGCGGCGCGGTTGAGGATGTCGATCACGCTGCCGTAGAGGTGGCCGTCGCGCCACTGGAGCTGCCAGAAGCCGGGGTTGAAGACCGCGTTGACCAGCAGCAGCAGCGCCAGCGTGGCGGCCGGCCAGAACAGACGATGGCTGGCGAGCCGCATCAGGCGCCTGCCGCGATGAGCTGGTAGACGGCCTGCTCGGAGCTGTCGCCGGGCAGCTCGCCGAGCTTGCGCCGGTCGCGCAGCACGACGATGCGGTCCGACACGCGCACCACCTCGTCCATCTCCGACGAGATGAACAGCACCGCCAGCCCGTCGCGTGCCAGGCCCAGGATCTGGTTCATGATTTCCTGCTTGGCGGCGACGTCGATGCCGCGGGTGGGTTCGTCGAGGATCAGGATCTCGGGGTCGGTGGCGAGCCAGCGGGCGAGCACCGCCTTCTGCTGGTTGCCGCCCGACAGGCGCCCGATCGGCGTGTCGATGTCCGGCGTGCGGATGTCGAGCAGCTGCACGAAGCGCGATGCGATCTCCGCCTGCCGCGCCCGGCTCAGGCAGCGCCACAGCCCCAGGCGCGCCTGCAGCGCCAGCACCACGTTCTCGCGCACCGACAGTTCGGCGACGATGCCGTCGACCTTGCGTTCCTCCGGGCACAGCGCCATGCGGTGGCGGATCGCCTGCGCCGGGCCCGTCAGGCGGACCGGCACGCCGCCGAGCCGCAGCTCGCCGCCGTCGCTGCGGTCGAGGCCGAACAGCAGCCGAGCCAGCTCGGTGCGGCCCGAGCCGAGCAGCCCGCCGACGCCGACGACCTCGCCGCGCCGCAGCGTCAGGTCCACCGGATGCAACTGGCCGCGGCGGGCCAGGCCGGTGGCCTGCAGCAGCGGCGGCGCGCCGGCATCGGCGGCAGCGGTGTCCTGCCCCTTGCCGGCGGCCACGCCGAGTTCGCGGCCGACCATCGCGCGGATCAGCGCCGCCGGCGGCAGCTCGTCCTTCAGGTACTCGCCGACGCGCTCGCCGTTGCGCAGCACGGTGATGCGGTCGGACACCGCGTACATCTGCTCGAGGAAATGCGTGACGAAGAGGATCGCCATGCCTTCGTCGCGCAGCCGGCGCATCACGTCGAACAGGCGCTGCACTTCCTCCTCGTCGAGGCTGGAGGTCGGCTCGTCGAGGATCAGCACCCGCGCCGAGACGCTCAGCGCGCGGGCGATCGCCACCATCTGCTGCACCGCCACCGAATAGCTCGACAGGAGGCGGGTGACGTCGATGTCGAGGTGCAGCCGCGCCAGCAGCTCGCGTGCGTCGGCCTGCATGCGCGGCCAGTCGATGCGCCACAGGCCCGCGGCGCCGCGCCGCGGGGCGCGCCCGGCGAAGATGTTCTCCGCCACCGACAGGTTGGGGCAGAGGTTGACTTCCTGGTAGACCGTGCTGATGCCCAGGCGCTGCGCCGCCGCCGGCGACGCCGGCCGCACCGCCCGGCCGCCCAGGCGCAACTCGCCGCGGTCAGCCGGGTAGACGCCGGTCAGCACCTTGATCAGCGTCGACTTGCCGGCGCCGTTTTGCCCCATCAGCGCGTGCACCTCGCCGGCGAAGAGGCGGAAGTCCACGCCCTGCAGCGCGACGACACCGGTGAAGGCGCGGGTCAGGCCGCGCGCTTCGAGGACGACGGACGGGGACGACAAGCGCGCGCCCGGTCTCAGTACTTGCGGCTCGGGAACTCCTTCGCCGCCACTTCCATCGGGAACACGCCTTCCTGCGTGACGATGCGCTTGGGCAGCGTCTTGCCGGCCTTCAGGTCCTTCACCGCCTGCATCAGCTGCGGGCCGAGCAGCGGGCTGCACTCGACGCTGACGTTCAGCTTGCCGGCGATCATCGCCTCGAAGGCGCCCTTCACGGCGTCGATCGAGATGATGATGATGTCCTTCGCCGGCTTCAGCCCGGCTTCCTCGATGGCCTGGATGGCGCCGATCGCCATGTCGTCGTTGTGCGCGTAGAGCACATTGATCTTCTTGCCCTCGGCCTTGAGGAAGGCTTCCATCACCTCCTTGCCCTTGGCGCGGGTGAAGTCGCCGGTCTGCGAGCGGATGATCTTGAAGCGCGGATCGGCCTTGATGATCTCCTCGAAGCCCTTCTTGCGGTCGATCGCCGGCGCCGAGCCCACGGTGCCCTGCAGCTCGACGATGTTCACGTCCCCACTGCCGCCCTTGCTCTTCTCGACCAGCCAGCGGCCGGCGCGGCGGCCTTCCTCGACGAAGTCGGAGCCCATGAAGCTGACCCACAGGCTGTCGTCCTTCTCGTCGACGGCGCGGTCGGACAGGATCACCGGGATCCTCGCCGCCTTGGCCTCGCGCAGCACCGTGCCCCAGCCCGATTGCACCACCGGGCTGAACGCGATCACGTCGACCTTCTGTGCGATGAACGAGCGGATCGCCTTGATCTGGTTCTCCTGCTTCTGCTGCGCGTCGGAGAACTTCAGCTCGATCCCGGCCTCCTTGGCCGACGACTTGATCGATTCGGTGTTGGCGGTGCGCCATTCGCTCTCGGCGCCGACCTGGGCGAAGCCGAGCACGATCTTGTCCTGGGCGAAGCTGGGGATCGGCAGGCCTGCGGCGACGAGCGCCGCGAGAACGGTTCTTCGTTGGCTGTTCATCTCATGTCTCCTTGGTAGGACGTGTCGGGCTCGAATCCGCGGGTCTGCTCGAGCGGTGCAGAGCTTGGTGTGGGTCGCCCCGGAGAGCTGATTTAGTCATACTAAAAATAACTCAAACCACGACAAATAGGGAAAACACCGAGCTATGAGCAAATAAAGGCATACTTTATTGAAATAGCGACGTGGTCCAAGGTGCCGTGGCGCCGGGTGGTGCGGCCGCCGATCCGGGCCGTGCGCGAACGGCGGTGCACCGGGGTGGCGAAAGCGCTGACGGACATTTGCGTCAGACGGGTGGAAACTCCGTCCCCTCGACGCCGGCCGGTCGCGACCCGCGATGCCGGCCCCCTTGTCATCGGCGACCCCGAGCCCGCATCGCGCCAGGCCGGTCGCTGCCGATTTCCGCGCGAACCCCAGGAGTACGCATGTCCCTGCGAATCAACGACACCGCCCCCGACTTCCAGGCCCAGACGACGCACGGCCCGATCCGCTTCCACGACTGGATCGGCGACAGCTGGGCCATCCTGTTCTCCCACCCGAAGGACTTCACGCCGGTCTGCACCACCGAGCTCGGCTACATGGCCGGCATCGAGGGGCGCTTCAAGGAGCGCAACTGCAAGCTGATCGGGCTGAGCGTGGACCCGGTCGAGAACCACGCCCGCTGGGCCGCGGACATCGAGGAGACCCAGGGCCACGCGGTCAAGTACCCGATGATCGGCGACACCGACCTGGCCGTCGCCAAGCTCTACAACATGCTGCCGGCCGAGGAGCCCGGCACCTCCGAGGGCCGCACCGCGGCGACCAACGCCACCGTGCGCTCGGTCTTCGTCATCGGCCCGGACAAGAAGATCAAGCTGATGATGACCTACCCGATGACCACCGGGCGCAACTTCGACGAGATCCTGCGCGTGGTCGACTCGATGCAGCTCACCGCCAAGCACAAGGTCGCCACCCCGGTGAACTGGAAGCAGGGCGAAGACGTGATCATCGCCGGCTCGGTGTCGGACGACGACGCGAAGAAGCTCTTCCCGGCCGGCTGGAAGGCGCCCAAGCCCTACCTGCGCATCGTCAAGCAGCCGGGCTGACGCTGCCCTCCCGGAGCCCGCGGTGTCTGCGGGCTCCCCCACGAACCGTGCAGGGAGGCACCGATGATCTTCGAGCAGATCGCCACCGGAGGCTGCCAGTCCTACCTGGTCGGCTGCCCCAAGACCTGCGTGGCCGCGCTGATCGATCCCGAGAACAGCCAGATCGACCGCTACCTCGCGCTGGCGGCGCGCGACGGCCTGCGCATCCGCTACGCGATCGACACCCACACCCATGCCGACCACTTCTCCGCCACGCGGCGGCTCGCCCAGCAGCTCGGCGCGAAGACGGTGATGCACCGCCGCGGCGCGTACCCGGCGGTCGACCTGCGGGTGGACGACGGCGAGCTGATCGCCGTCGGCGAGCTGCGGCTTCGCGTGCTCTACACGCCCGGGCACACCGTCGACTCGATGTGCCTGGTCGTCGGCGACCGCGTGTTCACCGGCGATACGCTGCTGATCGGCGGCACCGGCCGCACCGACCTGCCCACCGGCGACCCGGAGGCGCTCTACGACAGCCTGTTCGGCCGGCTGCTGCGGCTCGATCCGGCGCTGCTCGTGTATCCGGCGCACGACTACAAGGGGCGCGGCCATTCGACGATCGGCGCCGAGCTGGCCGACAACCCGCGCCTGCAGCGGCGTGACCGCGAAGCCTTCGTCACGATGATGCGCGAGCTCGACCTGGGCATGCCGACCCACCTGACCGAGGCGCTGCGCACCAACATGAGCGGCGGTCGCACGGTGGCCGAGATGCTCGCCGAGGCGGCGGCGTCCGTGTCCTTCATGTCGCTCGATGAACTGCGGCGGCAGGTGGACGAGGGCGCGGGCGACCTGGTGATCCTGGACGTGCGCGAGCGCGATGCCTACCTGGCCGGCCACGTCCCGGGCGCGCGCCTGCTGCCGCGCGGCCAGCTCGAATTGCGCGTCAACGAGGAGCTGCCCGACCCGACGCAGCGGGTGGTCGCGGTGTGCGAGTTCGGCCGCATCTCGACGCTTGCCGCCGCCACCTTGCACCAGATGGGATTCCAGCGCGCGATCGCGCTGGACGGCGGGATGAAGGCCTGGCGCGAGGCGGGCTACCCGCTGGAATCCGGAGCCCCGTCCTGAGCCCGTGCATCGCATGAGCTTTCCGCCGCCGCCGCGCGCCGGCGCCGCGCGGGCTGCGCAACCCGCGTGGATCGTCCGCGGGCCGCTGCTGCTGCTCGGTGGCCTGCTGAGCGCCTGCGCGCCGTGGCACCAGGGCACGGGCCTGCCTTCGCGCTGGCAGCCGTCGCCGAATTTCGATGAACGGCGCCCCGCCTTCGTCGTCATCCACTACACCAGCAACCACACCGCGGCCGACGCGATGCGCACGCTGACCGACCCGAAGGCACAGGTCAGCGCGCACTACCTCGTCGAGCGCGGCGGGGCGATCCTGCAACTCGTCGACGAGCGCGCCCGGGCCTGGCATGCCGGCGCGTCGCGCTGGGGTGCGGCCGTCGACCTCAATTCGGCGTCGATCGGGATCGAGCTCGACAACACCGGCAGCGAGCCGTATCCGCCGGTCCAGATCGATGCGCTGTTGCGCCTGCTGTCCGACCTGCGCGAGCGCTACCGGCTGCCGGCGGCAAACTTCCTCGGCCATTCCGACGTGGCGCCGACCCGCAAGACCGACCCCGGGCCGCTGTTTCCGTGGCGGACGCTGGCGGCGAGCGGCTTCGGGCTGTGGTGCGACCCGCCGCTGGCGCCGCCGCCGCCCGGCTTCGACCCGCTGCTGGGCCTGCGGGCGATCGGCTACGACGTTCGCCAGCCGCAGGCTGCGCTGGCGGCGTTCCGCGCCCGCTACGCGCCGGATGCACCGGCCGGGGAGCCGATCGAACGCGACAGCGCGCTGATCCATTGCCTCGTCCAGGCGTCGTTCGGGCCGTAGCCGATCGCCCGGGGAGCAGCGCACGATGATTCCGAACGACGTCGACACGACGGTCCACGCGCCCACGGGCCGGCTGCACCTCGGCCTCGACGTCGGCACCTCGGGCGTGCGCGGCGTGGCGGTGGACGACGCCGGCCGGGTGATCGCCCAGGCGCGCGAGCCGCTGCCGCCCACCCGGCGTGAAGGCGCGCGGGTCACGCAGGATCCGCGGCTGTGGTGGCATGCCTGCGAACGCGTGCTGGCCGGGCTCGGCGCGCAGATCGACCGCGGCCGTGTCGCCGCGATCGCGGTCGACGGCACCTCGGGCACGCTGCTGCTCGCCGATGCGGCGGGCCGGCCGGTCAGCGCGGGCTGGATGTACGACGACGCGAGCTGCATCGCCGAGGCGGCGCGCGTGGCCTCGGCGGCGCCGACGGACAGCGCGGCGCGCGGCAGCGCCTCGCCGCTGGCGCGGCTGCTGCACCTGCAGGCGCAGCACGCGGATGCGGCCCACGTGCTGCACCAGGCCGACTGGATCGCCGGCCGGCTCGCCGGGCGCTTCGACACGGCCGACGAGAACAACGTGCTGAAGCTCGGCTACGACGTGCGCGCGCGTCGCTGGCCCGACTGGCTGGACGCGCTGGACGTGCGCCGCGACACGCTGCCGCGCGTGCTGCCGCCCGGCACGCCGATCGGCAGGCTGGTGCCGGAGTGGGTGCGCTCGCTGGGGCTGCCGGCGGGCGTGGTCGTCGTCGCCGGCACCACCGACGGCGTGGCCGCGTTCCTGGCCACCGGTGCCTGCGAGCCCGGCGATGCGGTCACGTCGCTCGGCACGACGCTCGTCGTCAAGCTGCTGAGCGACCGGCCGGTGTTCGAGCCGCGCTTCGGCATCTACAGCCACCGGCTCGGCGACCATTGGCTGCCGGGCGGTGCCTCGAACAGCGGCGGCGGCGCGCTGCTGCGCCATTTCAGCGTGGAGCGGATGGCCGAGCTGACCCCCTCGCTGCGCCCGGACGAGCCGAGCGGTCTCGACTACTACCCGCTGCCGGCCACCGGCGAGCGCTTCCCGGTCAGCGACGCGGCGCTGCCGTCACGCACCGAACCGCGGCCGGCCGACGATGCGCGATTTTTCCAGGCGCTGCTCGAGGGCGTGGCGGCGGTCGAGCGGCTGGCCTACGACCGCATCGCCGAGCTCGGCGCGCCGGGGCTGCGGCGCGTGTTCAGCGTCGGCGGTGGTGCGCGCAACGCCGGCTGGACGCGGCTGCGCGAGCGCCGGCTCGGCGTGCCGCTGTGCACGCCGGTGCACGAGGAGGCGGCCGTCGGTGCGGCGCGGCTGGCGAGGCAGGGGGCGGACGCGGCGGCGTGAGGCCCGGGGGGCGCCGCAAGGCTGTCGCTCGCGCACGGTCTTTGGACACCGGGCGCGCAGATCGCGGGCCATCCGGTCGTTGGCCGCGTCGTCGTGGGTGACTCGAATCCAGGTCAGCGGCCGCGAGCCGCGGCGCTCGCACCGCCGGTTCCGCGCAGCGCGAACACGGCGGCCGATGCGGCCATCGCCGCCAGCGCGAACCAGGTGATCGCGTAGACGAGGTGGTGGTTGGAAAACGAAGTCACCGTCAGGCCGCCGACTGGCAAGCCGGTGCCGTCGTTGTCCGGCGCGGCGCCCGGCGCTGCATCGGCGTCGATGAAGTAGGGCGCGACCGGCCCGAGCCCGCGTGCCCGGGCGATGGCCGCGACATCGCGCGAATACCAGCGATCGGCGGCCGGGTCGTTGCGGCGCAGGAAGCCGCCGCCGGGCTCGGGCATCCGCATCAGGCCCTGGACGGTCACCGGCTCCGCCGCGCTGGCCGCCGGGCGCGATGGCCCCGCGGGAGGCGTCGGCGGCGTGGCCTGGTCGGGCGCCACGAACCCGCGATTGACCAGCACGATGCTGCTGTCGGCCGCCCGCAGCGGCGTGATCAGCCAGTGGCCGGCGCCGAGTACCGTCGTGGCCTGCACCAGCGCCCGGCGATCGTGCAGGAAGCGCCCGGTGACGGCGACGCGGCGGTATTCGTCTCGCGCCGCGCTGACCTGTGGCCATTCGGCGACTCCCGGCGCGGCGACCGCCGGTGCCCGGATGCGCTGTTCGACGCGCTCGATCAGCGCCAGCTTCCAGTCGCGCCGCGCGAGCTGCCACTGCCCCAGCGCGAGGAAGCCGATGCACGCCAGCCCCGCCAGGGCTGCCAGCACCCTGCGTGACGCCGCCGACCGCGGCGCGTGTTCGCCGTCGGCGGCGGCGGTCGCCGTCAAGGCATGTTGCGCATCTGCTGGGCGGACGCCGGCATCATGTTCTGCTTGAGGTGATACATCACCCACAGCTACCCGCTCAGCATGATGACGACGAGCACGACGGTGAAGATCAGCGCCATCATCGTCCAGCCGGATTCGGCCTTCGAGTTCAGGTGCAGGAAGTACACCATGTGCACGACGATCTGCACCGCGGCCAGGGCCAGGATCACGATGGCCATCGTGCTGGAGCGGTCGATCGCCTTGGTCATGACCAGCCAGAACGGGATCGCGGTCAGGATCACCGACAGCACGAAGCCGGTGGCATAGCCGCCGAAGGTGGCGTGGAAGCCGCCGTCGCCGTGGTCCTCGTGCCCATGGTGGTGGAGCTCGGCCGCATGGCCGACGGTGCGTACGTGGGTACCGGCATCGGCGCTCAAGGCAGAACTCCCATCAGGTAGACGAAGGTGAAGACGCCGATCCAGACGACGTCCAGGAAGTGCCAGAACATCGACAGGCACATCAGGCGCCGCCGGTTGGCAGTGATCAGGCCGTGCTTGCCGATCTGCACCATCAGCGTGACCAGCCAGACGATGCCGAAGCTGACGTGCAGCCCGTGCGTGCTGACCAGCGTGAAGAACGACGACAGGAAGGCGCTGCGCTGGGGCCCGGCACCCTCGTGGATCAGGTGCGCGAACTCGTACAGCTCGATGCTGACGAAGCCGGCCCCGAGCAGCCCGGTCAGCGCCAGCCACGCGAGCGTCGTGCCCTGGCGGTTGCGCTGCATCTCGATCACCGCGAAGCCGTAGGTGATCGACGACAGCAGCAGCAGCGAGGTGTTCAGCGCGACCAGCGACAGGTCGAACAGCTCGGCGCCGGTCGGCCCGTTGGCGTAGTTGCGCCCGAGCACGCCGTAGGCCGCGAACAGGCAGGCGAAGATCAGGCAGTCGCTCATCAGGTAGAGCCAGAACCCGAGCAGGGTTCCGTTCTCCGGATGATGTTCGCCCGCGACGTGGAAGCGCGGTGCGCTGCTGCCCGGCGCGCCGGGTGCGATCGATGCGGTGAGCTCAGACATGGCCGGCCAGGAGTCGGGTGCGCGCGGTCTCGGTGCGGACGACCTCTTCCGCGGGGATGTGGTAGTCGCGCTTGTAGTTGAAGGTGTGCACGATGGTCGAGATGATCAGCAGCGCGAAGGACGCGCCGGCGATCAGCCACATGTGCCAGATCAGCGCGAAGCCCATCGCGGCGCTCAGCATCGCGAGCACGAAGCCGGCCGCCGTGTTCTTCGGCATGTGGATCGGGATGAAGCCTTCCATCGGCCGCACGTAGCCGTGCTGCTTCATGTCGTGCCAGGCGTCGAGGTCATGCACCACCGGCGTGAACGCGAAGTTGTAGTCCGGTGGCGGCGAGGACGTCGACCATTCGAGCGTGCGGCCGTTCCACGGGTCGCCGGTCAGGTCGCGCAGCGAGTCGCGGCGGATGTAGCTGACGACGAGCTGGATCAGGAACGACAGGATTCCCAGCGCGATCAGCGCGGCACCGAACGCGGCGAACTGGAACCAGATCTGCAGCGACGAATCCTCGAAGTGGCTCACGCGCCGCGTGACGCCCATCAGCCCCAGCACGTAGAGCGGCATGAACGCGAAGTAGAAGCCGGTCAGCCAGAACCAGAACGAGCACTTGCCCCAGAACGGGTCGAGCTTGTAGCCGAAGGCCTTCGGGAACCAGAAGGTGATGCCGGCCATCAGCCCGAACAGCACGCCGCCGATGATCACGTTGTGGAAGTGCGCGATCAGGAACAGGCTGTTGTGCAGCACGAAGTCGGCCGGCGGCACCGCGAGCAGCACGCCGGTCATGCCGCCGATCACGAAGGTCACCATGAAGCCGATCGTCCACAGCATCGGCACCTCGAAGCGGATGCGCCCGCGGTACATCGTGAACAGCCAGTTGAAGATCTTCGCGCCCGTCGGGATCGAGATGATCATCGTCGTGATCCCGAAGAACGAGTTGACGCTGGCGCCCGAACCCATCGTGAAGAAGTGGTGCAGCCACACCAGGTACGACAGGATCGTGATCACGACCGTGGCATACACCATCGACGCGTAGCCGAACAGGCGCTTGCCGCAGAACGTCGATACCACCTCGGAGAAGATGCCGAACACCGGCAGCACCAGGATGTAGACCTCCGGATGCCCCCAGATCCAGATCAGGTTCACGTACATCATCGCGTTGCCGCCGAGATCGTTCGTGAAGAAGTTCGTCCCGACGTACCGGTCCAGCGAGAGCAGCGTGAGCACGGCGGTCAGCACCGGGAAGGCGACGACGATCAGCACGTTGGTGCACAGCGCCGTCCAGGTGAAGATCGGCATGCGCATGAGGCCCATGCCCGGCGCGCGCATCTTCACGATGGTGGCGATCAGGTTCACCCCGGACAGCACCGTTCCGACCCCCGCCACCTGCAGCGACCAGATGTAGTAGTCGACCCCGACGTCCGGGCTCGCGATCAGCCCCGACAGCGGCGGGTAAGCCAGCCAGCCGGTGCGCGCGAACTCGCCGACGAACAGCGAGGCCATCACCAGCCCGGCGCCGCTGGCCGTCATCCAGAAGCTGAAGTTGTTGAGGAACGGGAAGGCCACGTCGCGCGCGCCGATCTGCAGCGGCACCACGTAGTTCATGAACCCGGTGACGAGCGGCATCGCCACGAAGAAGATCATGATCACGCCGTGCGCGGTGAACACCTGGTCGTAGTGGTGCGGCGGCAGGTAGCCCATCGAGTCGCCGAAGGCGATGGCCTGCTGGGCGCGCATCATGATCGCGTCGCCGAAGCCGCGCAGCAGCATCACGATGCCGAGCGCGATGTACATGATGCCGATCTTCTTGTGGTCGATGCTGGTGATCCAGTCACGCCACAGCGGGCCCCAGAGGCGGAAGTAGGTCAGGGCGCCCAGCACCGCCAGGCCGCCGAGCGCGACGACGATGAAGGTGCCGAGGAGGATCGGCTCGTGGAAGGGGATCGCCTCCCAGGTGAGGCGGCCGAAGATGAGCTTGGTCAGGTCGATATGGTCCATCGTCGGGTCAGCGTCGTTGGGCAAACTCGAGGTTGGCCAGGTTGGTTCGGGGCGGATCGTCGGCGGTGCAGACCTCGGCGATCGCCGTCGGCGGCATCGACGGGTCGCGCAGCGCGGATGCCGTCAGTGCGGCGGCCGAAGTGCCGCGCGGAAGGTTCGCGGTCTTCATGTCGTGCATGCAGGTCGTGCCGGGCGCGACGCAGCGGTTGACGACCAGGTCGTACAGCCCCTTCGTCACCGTGCCGAAGCGGCGGATCGGCTCGCGCTCGCTCGGGCGTTCGAGCTGCAGGTAGCCGTCGCGGCCCAGCTCGTTGCCCGCGGCCTTGGCCGATTCGACCCAGCGGTCGAAGTCCTCGCGCTGCAGGCCGTGGAAGCGGAAGCGCATGTGCGAGAAGCCGGCGCCGCTGTAGTTGGCGGAGAAGCCCTCGAACTCGCCGGGGCGGTTGATCACCGCGTGCAGCGTGGTCTCCATGCCCGGCATCGCGTAGATCTGGCCCGCCAGCGCCGGCACGAAGAACGAGTTCATCACCGACGAGGCCGTGATGCGGAAGCGGATCGGCACGTCCACCGGCGCGGCCAGTTCGTTGACCACCGCGATGCCCTGCGCCGGATAGATGAACAGCCACTTCCAGTCGAGCGCGACGACCTCGACCGTCAGCGGCTCGACCGTCGCCGGCACCGGCCGCTGGGCATCCAGCCGGCGCAGCGGCCGGTACGGATCGAGCGTGTGCGTGCTGATCCAGGTCAGTGCGCCCAGCGCGATGATGATCAACAGTGGTGCGGCCCAGATGACCAGCTCGAGCTGGATCGAGTGGTCCCAGTCGGGCTTGTAGGTCGCGGCCCGGTTCGACTGGCGGTATCGCCAGGCGAACAGCAGCGTCAGCACGATCACCGGCACGATGATCAGCAGCATCAGCAGCGTGGATTGGACGACGAGTCGCGCCTGTTGCGCCGCGACGTCGCCCGACGGGTTCAACACCACGGTGTTGCAACCCGCGAGCAGCATCAGGGCCGCCAGCGTCGAGGATGTGCCGATTTTCTTGAGGTGGTTCTTGAGTGAAAGCATGCGGTCAACCGGTATGCATTCGCGACGGGGACGGACCCGAATTTAGGTCGGGCGACCGCCACAGCGATCGAGACTTTGCCGTATGGCAAGATTTTCGGACTTGTGCGACCCTGTGTAGCATCAGCCCAGGCCCTGGCTCCAAAGCATTCATCATGTCCAGCATCAGTCAAGAGATCAACGGTCTTGCAGTTCCCGGGCCCGGCGACGGGCCCGCTCACGCAGGCGGCGATTCTGACGGCCATGGCGCCGTCTCGCCGGGAGATATCGCGATCGGCGTGATCATCGGGCGTGCCTCGGAGTACTTCGACTACTTCGTGTACGGCATCGCGTCGGTGCTCGTCTTCCCGCCGGTCTTCTTTCCGTTCGTCGACCGCCTGCAGGGCACCCTGTACGCGTTCGCGATCTTCTCGCTCGCCTTCCTGGCGCGGCCGATCGGCTCGCTGGCCTTCATGGCCATCCAGCGCCGCTTCGGTCGCGGCCCGAAGCTGACCGCGTCACTGTTCCTGCTCGGCAGTTCCACCGCTGGCATCGCCTTCTTGCCCGGATACGCCAGCATGGGCTTTGCCGCTATTGTGCTGCTGTCCGTGTTCCGCATCGGCCAGGGCATCGCGCTCGGCGGCTCGTGGGACGGCCTGCCTTCGCTGCTCGCGCTGAGCGCTCCGAAGGACCGCCGCGGCTGGTACGCGATGATGGGCCAGCTCGGCGCGCCGGTCGGCTTCGTGATGGCGGCGGGGCTGTTCTCGCTGCTGGTGGCCAGCCTGACGACCGAGGAGTTCCTCGACTGGGGCTGGCGCTACCCGTTCTTCGTCGCCTTCGCGATCAACGTGGTGGCGCTGTTCGCGCGGCTGCGCCTGGTGGTCACGAGCGAGTACGACCAGCTGCTCAACGTCCGCGAACTCGAGCCCGCCGATGATCGCGAGTTCTTCCGTTCGCAGGGCCACAACGTCGTCATCGGCGCGTTCGGCGCACTGGCCAGCTTCGCGCTGTTCCACCTGGTGACGGTGTTCCCGCTGTCGTGGATCCTGTTGTATTCGCACCAGTCGATCACGGCGTTCCTCGGGGTCCAGATCGTCGGCGCGTTCATCGCGGCAGGCGGCATCGTGGCCTCGGGCGTGATCGCCGACCGCATCGGGCGGCGCAACACGCTCGGCCTGCTGGCGATCCTGATCGCGGTGTTCAGCGGCTTCGCGCCGACCCTGCTCGACGGCGGCACCCTCGGCCAGGACGTGTTCATCCTGCTCGGCTTCGCGCTGCTCGGCGTGTCGTACGGCCAGGCGGCCGGCGCGATGAATGCCAGCTTCGAGCCCAAGTTCCGCTATACCGGCGCCGCGTTGACGGCCGACCTCGGCTGGCTGATCGGCGCGGGCTTCGCGCCGCTCGTCGCGCTCGGCCTGTCGGCGCACTTCGGCCTGGGCTACGTCAGCCTTTACCTGCTGTCGGGGGCGGTGGGCACGCTGGCCGCGCTCTGGATCAACCGCACGCTGGAAGCACGGGACTGATTCGCTCGCGTCGGCGGCCAGCCGGGCGTCCGCCCGCCGGCCGCCGGCCGATGTCGCCCTCGGCGTGCGCACAGGGCGCCGACAGCCGCGAGCAAGAATCTTCTTCCGCCGCGAGGGCCGTGCGGCGCTGCCGCAGCCGGCCCGCGTCGTGTCGTCGGTGCGGAGGTCGCATGGGATCTGTTGTTTCTCCGGCGAACTGCCGGCCGGCGGCCGCCGTCGTCGCCGCGATGGGTTTCGCGTGCGTGGCGTGCGCGCAACCCCTGACAATCGGCGCCGAGGACGATGCCGCTCCCTGGTCGTACGCAGACGGCCGGGGCTATGTCAACGACCTCGTGCGCGCCGTCTTCCGCGAATCGGGCTGGGACGTGCGGCTCCAGACCCTGCCTTACCCGCGTTGCAAGGCGCTGGCGCTGGCCGGAACGCTGGCCGCCTGCTTCTCGGTCAGCCGCACCGCCGAACTGGAGCCTGCCCTGCTGTTCCCGAACCAGCCGGTGTTCCGGGCGCAGAACCTGCTGCTCGCGCGCTCCGATTCTCCGTGGTCCGGTTGCGATCCCGCCCGCTGGGGCGGCCCGCCGGTCATCGGCGTGGTGCGCGGCTACGAGTACGTCGACGCGGTCACCGCGCTCGTCACCGGCGGCCGGGTCCGGATCGACGTGTCCGAATCGGAGATCAGCAACCTGCGCAAGGTGCAGGCCGGTCGCATTCCCGCCAGCATCGTGACGGTCGACGAGGTCAAGCGGCTCGACGACCTGATCCGGCTCGCCGCCCCGGGCGGCGAGTTCAAGACGGTCTGCGACTTCGGCGCACTGCCGCCTGCGTACGCGTTGCGTTCAGTCGGGCGCACCCGCGAGGCGCCGCCGCGCTCGCGGCCTTCGAGTCGGGCTACGAGCGGCTGCAGCGCCGCGGCGCGGTGGTCGCACTGCAGACCGCGTGGCGCGCACGGGCGGTGGATGCGGCGGCGGCGAAAAGACACTGAGGCCATGCCGCGCCGCCGCCTGTCGATCGCCGTCCTCCTGATCGTGGTGCTGGTGGCGGTGGTCACCGCGGTGCTGGGATCATTCGCCGCGGTCGTCCACCACAACGAGGCGCAGGCACGGCACGATCACCTGCGGCGCGAAGTGGCGGCGACGGCCGACCAGATGGCGGCCGCCCTGGCGATGCCGATGTGGAACCTCGATGCGACGACCATGCGCAGCGTCATCGAGAGCGGCATGAGCGATGTCGACATCGCCGCGATCGAAGCGACGACCGCGGACCAGCGCGTCGTGCTGGTGCGTGACGAGACCGGCCGTGTCGGCGAGGCCGAGACCCTCGGCCCGAGCCGCGGCCTGCTGCTCGAGGCGCACGGTGCGTCATGCCAGCAGCCGATCGGCCGCTCGGCTCTTCGCGTCGCCGAGCGGCGTCGAACGGGGCCTCGTTCAGTGGCGCCGCTCGGCGCTACTGTTCATCCTCGTGCTTGACGTCGGCCTGGTGCTCAGCCTTGCGCTGCTGCTGTGGCTGCTGATGCTGCGGCCGATCCGCTCGCTGGAGCGGTTCGCCGCCGCGGTGCATGCCGGCGAAAACCCGGCCGCGCCGCGCCCGGCGCTGTTCTTCGGCGAGCTCGGCGCGTTGCGTGACTCGATCCGCCGGATGCTCGACATGCTCGACAGCCGCTACCGTGCGATGCGCGACAGCGAGGAGCGCCTGTCGCTGGCGACGCGGTCGGCATCGATCGGCGTCTGGGACTGGGACGTCGTCCGCGACGAGATCGTCTGGGACGACGAGGTGCACCGGATGTACGGCCTGTCGCGGGGCCAGTTCGGCGGCAGCTACGCCGCCTGGCTCGCGATGCTGGATCCGGCGGACGTGGAACGCGCCAACCAGGCGATCGAGGGCGCGCTGCGCGGCGACCGCTCCTTCGCGTGCGAGTTCTCGATCCTGCGGCCGGACCGCACCCGGCGCGTCGTCAAGGGGGAGGCGACGACGACGCGCGACGCCGGCGGCCGCGTGCTGCGCATGGTCGGCGTCGTCTTCGACATCACCGAACAGCGGGCGGCCGAGGAGGAGGTCCGGCAGCTCAATGCCGATCTGGAACGCCGCGTCGACGACCGGACCGCCCAGCTCCAGCTGGCGATCGACGAGGTGTTGCGCGCGCGCGACCAGGCCGAGTCCGCCACGCGGGCGA
Source organism: Piscinibacter sp. (assembly GCA_044223035.1). Taxonomy (GTDB): domain Bacteria; phylum Pseudomonadota; class Gammaproteobacteria; order Burkholderiales; family Burkholderiaceae_C; genus JBGAMJ01. The sequence continues at coordinate 58,656 of JBGAMJ010000005.1, read as the reverse complement.
AAAGCGAGTTCCTGGCCAACATGAGCCACGAAATCCGCACGCCGATGAACGCGGTGCTGGGAATGACGGAGCTGGCGCTGCGTGGCGACCTTCCGGCGCGCGAACGCGACTACCTCGTCAAGGCCCGGTCGGCGGCCGAATCCCTGCTCTCGGTGCTGAACGACATCCTCGATTTCTCGAAGATCGAGGCCGGCAAGCTGGAACTGGAGCGCGTGCCGTTCCGGCTGCGCGACGTGCTCCAGGCGGTGGCCACCGTGGTCGGCCTGCGCGCGCAGGAAAAGGGCCTGCGGCTGGCGTTCGAGGTCGCGCCGGCGGTGCCGGCCCGGCTGGTCGGCGACCGCCTGCGGCTCGAGCAGGTGCTGATCAACCTGTTCACCAACGCCGTCAAGTTCACCGAGCGGGGCGAGGTCGTGCTGACGGTGGCGCCCGCGGACGGGGCGCCGGCCGGCCCGGGCACGCTGCTGCGGTTCGCCGTCCGCGACACCGGCATCGGCATGACCACCGAGCAGGTCGCCGGCCTGTTCCAGCCCTTCAACCAGCTCGATGCATCGACCAGCCGCAAGTACGGCGGCACCGGGCTCGGGCTGGCGATCTGCCGGCGGCTGGTCGGCATGATGGGCGGCGAGATCGGCGCGGCGAACACGCCCGGGCAGGGCAGCGAGTTCCGCTTCACTGCCGTCTTCGAGGCGGCCGATGCCGCCGGCGCCGACGAGCCGGTGGCGACCGGCCCGGGCGACGAGGCCGCGCTGCTGCTCGCGCTGCGATCGCGGCGGGTGTTGCTGGTGGAGGACAACGAGCTGAACCAGATCGTCGCCGCGGAACTGCTGCGCACCGTCTGCGGCATGCAGGTGAGCGTGGCCGAATCCGGCGCCGAGGCGCTGTCGCGGCTTGGCACCGAAGCCTTCGACCTGGTGCTGATGGACGTGCAGATGCCCGGCATGGACGGCTACGAGGTCACGCGGCGCATCCGCCGTGACCCGGCATTCGCGACGCTGCCGATCGTCGCGATGACGGCCCATGCGATGGCCGCGGACCGCGAGCGCTGCCTGGCGGCCGGCATGAACGACTTCCTCTCGAAGCCGTTCGAGCCGCAGGAGCTGTTCCGGATCCTGAACCGCTGGCTGCGGATCGGCCCGGTCGGCGCCGAGGCCCGCCGGGTCGACGGCATGGGGGCCGCTGCGGTGTCGGTCGAACTCGGGCTGCGTCGCTGCATGGGCATCGCGGAGCTGTATGCGACGGTCGTGCGCCGCTACCTGGACTCGCGATCGCGGCCGGCCGAGGACATACGTGCGGCGATCGACGCCGGCGATCTCGCCGCTGCCGCCCGCGTCGCGCACTCGCTGATCTCCACCGCCGGCGCGCTGGGGGCGATGCGGTTGTCGGAGACGGCGCGCGCGCTGCAGGTGGCGATCGACGCCGACGACGCGGAGCGCCGCCACGCGCTGATGCAGACGCTCGAGGCCGAGCAGGTGGCGGTACGCCGCGAACTGGAGGCGTACCTGGCCGGTCTGCAGCTGGCGGCGTCGTAGCCGGGCGGGGGGCGATTGGGCGGTGGTCCAATCGGCGAATGCCGAACGCAGCCTTCTGCCGCGCCTGGGTGGCGAGCCTCGTCGTCGCCGTGCCCGGCACGGCGGTGCCGGGCCGGCCGCTCGCCGACGCGGACCTGGCTGCCGCTTGGCGGTTGCTGCGTGCGATGGATTGCGCTCGTTGCCACGGTGCGGCCTGGGAGGGGTCGTCGGGCCCGTCGATCGTCGAGTTCGCGCGCACGCAGACCCGCGAGAGCTTCGTGCGCGCCGTGCTCGACGGCAACCCGGTGCGCGGCATGCCCGGCTACCGCGGCAACCCGGTCGTCGAACCGGCGGTCGACAGCCTCTACCGCTACTTCAGGGGCCGGGCCGCCGGCGAGATCGGCGCCGACGACCGGCCCTCTTGATGGCGGCGGTCACAGCAGCATGCCGCCCGACACCTCGATGCGCTGCCCGGTGATCCAGCGGTTGCCTTCGGACAGCAGCGCCGCCACCGCGCCGCCGATGTCGTCGGGCAGGCCCACGCGGCCGAGCGCGGTGACGCCCGCGATCTGCGCGTTCAGCGCGGCGTTGTCGCGCACCGCGCCGCCGCCGAAGTCGGTCTCGATCGCGCCGGGGGCGATGGTGTTGACGGCGATGCCGCGCGCGCCGAGCTCCTTCGCCAGGTAGCGCGTCAGCACCTCGACGCCGCCCTTCATCGCCGCGTAGGCCGCATAGCCGGGGAAGCTGAACCGGGCCAGGCCGCTGGAGGTGTTGACGATGCGGCCGCCGTCCTCGATCAGCGGCAGCAGCTTCTGCGTCAGGAAGAAAGTGCCCTTCAAGTGGATGTTGGCCAGCAGGTCGAACTGCTCCTCGGTGGTCTCGGCGAACGATGCGTGCACGCCGACACCGGCGTTGTTGACGAGAAAGTCGAAGCGTTCGCGCTGCCAGGTGGCGGCCAGCGCGCCCGTCACGCGCTCGGCGAACGCGGCGAAGCTGCGGCTGTCGCCCACGTCGAGCTGCAACGCGACGGCGCGGCGGCCGAGCGACCGGATGTCGCGTACCGCGGCATGGGCCTCGGCCTCGTTGCCCTTGTAGGTGAGGATGATGTCGACGCCCTGTTCGGCGAGCGTCAGTGCGGTGTTGCGGCCCAGCCCGCGGCTGGCGCCGGTGACGAGGGCGATGCGGGTGTTCGGTGCGGTCATGAGAATCTCCAGCAAGGGGAAAGCGGTGGCGACGGGGTGACTCTAGGTGTCCGTTCAAGGCAGATAAAGTCGTGGATTCGACTCACACTGTTCTTCCCTGGAGGACAATCGAGCGATGCAACTGGACGATCTGCGCACCTTTGTCCGCGTGGCCGAGCTGGCGAGCTTCACGCAGGCGGCCGAGCAACTGAGCCTGGCCAAGGGCCGGGTGTCGCAGGCCGTGCAGGATCTCGAAGCCAGCCTGGGCACGCGCTTGCTGCAGCGCACAACGCGCAGCGTGCGTCTCACGCCCGACGGCGAGCAGTTCCTGGAGCGTTGCAAGGACCTGCTGGCCGACGCGGACCAGCTCCAGACCCTGTTCCAGCCGGCGTCCAGCGGGCTGCGCGGCCGCCTGCGGATCGACCTGCCGAACACCTTGGCGCGCGACGTGATCATTCCGCGCCTGCCGGAATTCCTCGCCGCGAATCCGCTGCTCGAGGTGGGCATCAGCACCAACGATCGCCGCGTCGACCTGGTGCGCGAGGGCTTCGACTGCGTGCTGCGCGTCGGCCCGCTGGCGGACGCCGAGCTGGTGGCCCGCCCGCTGGGCGCGATGGCGATGCGCAACGTGGCCAGCCCGGCCTACCTGCGTGTGCACGGCACGCCCGCCACGCTGGCCGATCTGGCGCAGCACCGCATCGTCCACTACGCCGCCAGGCTGGGCACCCAGGGCGCCGGCTGGGAGTATCTCGACGGCGGTGTCGTGCGCATGGTCCCGATGCGCAGCGTGGTCGTGGTCAACGGCACCGACGCCTACCAGGCGGCCTCCCTGGCCGGGCTGGGGCTGATCCAGGCGCCGGTGCAGGGCACGCAGCGGCTGGTCGACGCGGGGCTGCTGGTCGACGTGATGCCGGGGTTCCGGGCGGCGCCGATGCCAGTGACGCTGCTCTACCCGCACCGGCGCCAGCTCGCCCCGCGTGTACAGGCCATGCTCCAGTGGATCACGCAGGTGGTCGGGCCGCATCTGGCCGCGCCCCGGCTGGGCTGAACCTGCCCGATCGGGCGCAGGCGTCGAACGCTCCGAGGCCGCGAGGAGTTGCCGCGCGCCCACCCCGACCCGCCAACCAGCAGGGCCGGCGAATCCCGGCACACTCGGCCCCGTCCATCACCGCTTCCGGCCATGCTGCACTTCGGCTTCGACAACACCTATGCCCGCGAGCTGCCGGGCCTGTACATCCCCTGGCAACCGAAGGCGGTGCCGGGGCCTCGGCTGCTCTTCCTCAACGAGGCGCTCGCCACCGAGCTGGGGCTCGACGCGGCGGCGCTGGCCGGGCCCGACGGCGCCGCGCTCTTCGCCGGCAACGCCCTGCCCGAGGGCGCCGAGCCGATCGCGCAGGCCTACGCCGGCCACCAGTTCGGCGGCTTCTCGCCACAGCTCGGCGACGGCCGGGCGCTGCTGCTCGGCGAGCTGATCGACCGGGCCGGCCGCCGCCGCGACATCGCTTTCAAGGGCTCGGGGCGCACGCCGTTCTCGCGCGGCGGCGACGGCAAGGCCGCCGTCGGCCCGATGCTGCGCGAGGTGCTGATCGGCGAGGCGATGCACGCGCTCGGCATCCCGACGACGCGGGCGCTGGCCGTCGCCGCCACCGGCGAACAGGTCTACCGCGAGCAGGCGCTGCCCGGCGCGGTGCTGACGCGCGTGGCCGCCAGCCACCTGCGCGTGGGCACCTTCCAGTTCTTCGCGGCACGCGGCGAGACCGACAAGCTGCGCCAGCTCGCGGACTATGCGATCGCCCGCCACGACCCGGATCTCGTCGGCTCGCCGGATCGTTACCTGTCATTGCTGCGCGCGGTGGCGGCGCGGCAGGCGGTGCTGATCGCGCAGTGGATGAACGTCGGCTTCATCCACGGCGTGATGAACACCGACAACATGGCGATCTCGGGCGAGACGATCGACTACGGACCGTGCGCCTTCATGGAGGCCTACGACCCGGCGGCGGTGTTCAGCAGCATCGACCACGGCGGCCGCTACGCCTACGGCAACCAGCCGCACATTGCGCGCTGGAACCTCGCGCGCCTCGCCGAGACGCTGCTGCCGCTGATGGCGGCGGCGGACGACGAGGCCGCGGTGCAGCAGGCGGTCGCGCAGGCGATGGAGGTGATCGACGCCTTTCCGGACAACTACGCCGCGGCGCTGCGGGAGGGCCAGCGCGCCAAGCTCGGCCTGTCCGCCACCCTGGCCGCCGGCGACGCCGCCGACGCCGCGCTGGCCGACGACTGGCTGGCGCTGCTGCACGCGCAATCGGTCGACTTCACGCTCGCCTGGCGCCGCCTGGGGGATGCCGCCGTTGTGGCCGATACCGGCGATGTCGCCGATGCCGCCGATACCGCCGAGACCGCCGGAGCCCGCGGCGCCACGCTGCGCGCGATGTTCGCCGACGCGGCTGCGCTCGACGCCTGGCTCGCGCGCTGGCGCGAGCGCTGCGCTGCCGACGACGCGGCAGGCGGCCCCGGCCCCGCGGAGCGCGTGGCCCGGATGCGCCGCGCGAACCCGCGGATCATCCCGCGCAACCATCGCGTCGAGGAGGCGCTGGCCGCCGCCTCCGCTGACGACGACCTGCGCCCCTTCGAGCAGTTGCTGGCCGCAGTGCGCCGACCGTACGACGACGCGCCCGAACTGGCGCGCTACGCCGAGCCCGCGGCGGTCGAAGTCACTGCGCGCTACCAGACCTTCTGCGGCACATAGTCCGCGGAACCCCGCGCCGCGACGGCCCGGCCGCGGCGCTTCGGCGCATCAGCGGCCTCCTCCTGTGCGTCACCGCGGAGATCCGGCAACGCCGACAGGATGAGCGGCCATGCCGGATGGCCTCTCAGCCCCTGGCCGCGCCGGCCATCGACGGCACGGCCCGGGTTGCCGCCGTGGTGGATTCGCGCGCCAGCTCGGCGCCGATGCGCAGCACATCGTCGACCAGCCCCTGCGCATGCGACATCTCGCTGCGCGCGCCGACGAAGCAGGGCCGCAGGGCCAGCCGGCCGTTGACGCGCGTGGTGCTGGGCATGTGGCGGTTCTCGCGCGTCAGGCGCCGATGCAGCCGCTGGTTCAGCCCGTCGAGGTCCGCCACGTCGCGCGACACGTAGCGGAAGCAGCAGATCGACAGCGTCGGCTCCTGCATCAGCTCCAGGTTCGGGTGCGAGCGCGCGCGCTCCGCGATGTGGGCCGCCATGTCGTTGTGGCGCCGGATCCGCTCGCGCATGCCCGCCGCGCCGATCTCGCGGATCAGCGCCCAGACCACCACGCCGCGGCTCGGTGCGCTCAACTCGACGCCGTAGTCGTAGTAGGGCACGCCGAAGTCGTCCATCGAATGCTGGATGCCGGCGTCGTCTGCATCGGCCGGCTCCACGCTGCCTTCCAGGTAGTGCGCCGGCTCCTGGGTGAATGCGCGGCGCAGGATCTCGCGGTCACGCACGAAGGTGGCGGCCACGCCGACCGCCGCGCCCAGCCACTTGTGCGGGTCGACGATCACGGAATCGGCGAGTTCCAGGCCCTGGTAGAGCCGCGCCACCCGGTCGTCCAGGATGCCCGGCAGGCCGTAGGCGCCGTCGACATGGAACCAGATGCCCTGCTCGCGCGCGATCTCGCCGATGGCCTGCAGCGGATCGATCGCCCCGGTGTTGGTGGTGCCGGCGTTGGCGACGATCGCCATCGGCAGCGCGCCCGCGCGCCGGTCTTCGGCGATCGCGTGGCGAAGGGCATCCACGCCCATGCGCCCGCGGTTGTCGCAGGCGATCGGCCGCACCGCGTGGCGGCCGATGCCCAGCACGCCGGCCGAGCGCTGGATCGTGTGGTGCGCCTCGGTGGTGGCGTACACGGCGACGGGCCGGTCCGTGCCGTCGGCCGCGGGGTCGCGGCCCAGCCGCTCGAACGCGCTCTGCCGCGCCGCGCCCAGCGCAAGCAGGTTGGCCACCGACCCGCCGCTGCTGTAGACGCCCCCGGCCGCGGTGGACGCCAGCGTCGACGCGGTGGTGCCGCCGGTGGTGATGAACGAGCAGAACCCGGGCCGGGGCACCGACGAGCCGTTCGGGATCACGTGCCGGATCAGTTCCTCCGCCACCGCGTCGATGCCGATGCCCGCGCGCGGCAGCGCGATGTCGAGCTGCTCGCGCCAGCGTCGATCCGGGTGCAGCGCGTCGGGATGTTCGAATGTCAGGAACTCGTCCAGCCCCGCGCCGACCCGCGACAGCAGGGTCTGCATCCGGCCGGTCTCGGCGGCATCGGCATCAATGCGCATGGTGGGCACCGGTGGTGATGGTGGGTGGCGCGTCGGCAGCCGGCATCTGGACGCAGGGCTGCGTGTCGATCGGCTGGCCGACGGTCAGCGCGCGGCGCAGCGGTTCGTCGAGCGCCAGGAAGGGCGAGTCGGCCGCCACGCCCAGCGCGTCGAGCAGCTTCGTGAAGAAGGCGCGGCCGGCCGCCGCGGCGGCGATGTCGAACACCTCGCCATCGGTGAATCCGTGCCGGATCAGCGCGGCGACGTCGCCGGCCGTCACCTGCGACGCATCCTTCGCGACCTGGCGCGCGAAGCGCACCATCGCCTGCTCTGCCTCGTCGAGAACGCCGTCCAGGCGCCCTTCGGCGATCGCGATGACCTGCTCGTCGCGGAAGAACTCGCGCAGAACCCGGCCGTGGGCCAGCGCGCAGGCGGAGTGCCTCAGCTCGTGCGCGGCGGCGAAGGTGACGAGTTCGAAGCGCCGCTTGTCCATCGGGCGCTTGATCTCGGCCAGGAGTTGCCCCCAGCGTGCCATCACCTCCGGCCGGTGGCAGAACGCCTGGGCGTAGTGGGGCACGAAGCCCCAGGATGCCTGCTGGCGCTGGTACATGGCGGCGACCGCATCGCGCGCGGCGTGCGGTGGTGTCGTGCGGATGAAGGTCATGGGTCGTGCCTGCGCGGCGGCGCAGTCCTAGAGGGTGGTGTAGAGGAGGTAGTCGGCGGTGTAGGGAATACGCGCTGTCGATCCCAGCGATTCGGGACCGCAGCCGCTGCGCGGGGCAGTGCCGCCGACGGTATGGATGCGCCGGATGGTCGTGACCTGGCTGAAACGGCCCGTCGGGCCGGTGCTGCGCGTCTTCAGCAGCAGCCACGGGATCGCGTCGGCGACGGGCGCATCGGCGCGCGCCACCAGCGTGCCCTCGACGCGGCTGCCGTCGGCGGCCTGCCAGACCGGGCCGGCGCCGTGGCGGCCGATCGGGCGGCTTGCCGCGTCGAACAGCTCCGCCTCCGGCGCCACGAAGGCCCAGGAAGCGCCCGCGGCGCCGGCCCGGCATTCGTAGATCTGCACGCCGCGCGCCGGCACGGTCATCAGCCACGACTCGCCGGGCGCGGGCGCCAGCCCGGCCGGCCAGCTCACGGCCGGCGGGCTGGCGCAGGCCGCGAGCAGCAGGGGCAGTGCGGCAGCCAGCGCGCGGGAGCGCGCCGCGAGACGCGGCAGGGATGGGGTCGATGTCATGTCCAGGTCCTTTCGACGTTCACGCCGCCAGCCGCGGGTGGAGCCATTTCGGCAGGAAGACCGCGGGATCGACGTCCGCGTCTCGGTCGTACCCGACGCCTGCCTGGGTCAGCAGGTGCTGCAGGCGGCCGGAGCGCATCGCATCGAACAGGTCCATGGCCCCGCCCACATGCTCGCCGCCGATCCAGATCTGCGGAATCGTGGGCACGCCGGTGCGCTCCTTGAGCACGGCGCGGACCCTCGTGCCCAGATCGTGCCGCTGCAGCGCGACGGAGTCGATGTCCACGCTCCGGAAAGGGACGCCGAGCCGTGCCAGCAGCTTGCGCACCGCCCAGCAGAACTCGCACCACTCGAGCGCGAACATCACGACCGGATGGTCGTCGATGGCCTGCGAGACGAAGGCATCGGCCGTCTCGTCCGTCGCCTCCGCCGGCTCCGGCGGGCGAACCACCGCCGGCTCGGGCGGGCGGACCAACGCCGGTTCCGGCGAGCGGACCAACGCCGCCGGCACCGGCGGATCGAATCGATAGCCGGGCGTCGAACGCGACAGTGCCAGTTCTTCGTCGTTCATGTCCACACCGATGCCGTCGAACAGCGGCGTCGACAGGTAGCGCTCGCCGGTGTCGGGCAGCATGCAGACGATGTGGCTGCCCGGCGGCGACCGGCGCGCCACCTCGAGCGCCGCGGCGAGCGTCGCGCCGCTGGAGGTGCCGGCGAAGATGCCTTCCTTCGTCGCCAGTTCGCGCGCCAGGCGGAAGGCGTCGTTGCCGTTGACCGGCACGATCTCGTCGACCAGCCCTTCGGCCATCGCCGTCTCGGTGAGGCGCGAGATGAAGTCCGGGCTCCAGCCCTGCATCGGGTGCGGGCGGAACTGCGGGTGGCTGGCGCTGGGCATGCCGTCGGCGTGGCGCGGCTGGCCGATGCCGCTGCCCAGCACCGGCGCGTTGTCGGGCTCGGCCGCGACGACCCGGATGCCGGGATCGGCCGCCTTCAGCCCGCGCGCCACGCCGAGCAGCGTGCCGCCGGTGCCGAAACCCGAGACGAAGGCGTGGATGCGCTCGCCGGCGAAGTCGGTGAGGATCTCCTGCGCCGTCGTGCGGGTGTGCACCTCGGCGTTGGCCTCGTTGTCGAACTGGCGGCACAAGAACCAGCCGTGCCGTTCGGCCAGCTCGATCGCCTTGTTCAGCATGCCGGTGCCTTTCTCGGCGGCGGGGGTGAGCACGACCCGCGCGCCCAGGAAGCGCAGCAGCTTGCGCCGCTCCACGCTGAAGCTCTCGGCCATCGTCAGCACCAGCGGGTAGCCCTTGCGGGCGCAGACCATCGCCAGGCCGATGCCGGTGTTGCCGCTGGTCGCCTCGACGACGGTCTGGCCCGGCCGCAGCACGCCGCGGCGTTCGGCGTCCTCGATGACGGCGCGGGCCATCCGGTCCTTGACCGAGCCCAGCGGGTTGAAGGATTCGATCTTGACGTGAACGTTGACGCCCGCCGGTGCCAGCTTGTGCAGCCGGACCAGCGGGGTGTTGCCGATCGTGTCGAGGATGTTGTCGTGTCGTGCCATCGTCAGGTCCTTGGTGAGGAAATTGAAGGGGTGATCACCGCTTCGAGGTATTCGCCGGGCACCACGAGCGACCCGGCGCGCGCGGTGTTCATCGATTCCAGCAGCGCGGTGATGTCACGCTCGAGCGCCTGCTGGCCGGCTTCGTCCAGCGCTGCGAATGCCTTGTGCGTGGGGCCGTGGTAGTCGCGGAACACCTGCACCCAGTGCGCGGCCGAGCGGTAGCGGAAGTGGAAGATCCGGCGCCGGCAGCGCAGCTCCGCCGGCGTCAGGTCGAAGATCGCGGCCAGGTGGTCGGGCACGCCCCACAGCGTCGGCGAGGGCAGCCCGGCCGGGGGCGGCACGTGCGCGGCGAGGGTCCGGGCCAGCCGGCCGGCGAATCCCTCGGGCGTCCAGTTCGCCAACCCGATGCGGCCGCCGGGCCGCAGCATCCGCCGCATCTCGCGCGCCGCCTGGGCCGGGTCGGTCGCGTACATCGCGCCGAAGCTCGAGAGCACGACGTCGAAGCTGGCGTCGGCAAAGGGCAGGGCCTCGGCATCGGCGACGCGGAAGGTCGCTGCCAGCGACTCGGCGCGGGCGCGTTCGCGGCCCTTGTCGAGCAGCGCCGGCACTTGGTCGGTCGAGGTGACGTGCGCGAAGCGGCGCGCCGCCGCCAGCGTGGCATTGCCGCTGCCGGCGGCCACGTCGAGCACTTTCTCGCCCGCCCGCACGTCCGCCGCCTCGGCGAGGTTCTCGCCGACGATCTGGAAGGTGGTGCCGATGACGGCGAAGTCGCCGCTGGCCCAACCGGCCTGCTGGCGCCGCTTGAGGGTGGCCAGGTCGGGCGCGGCCTGGATGGATTCGACAGAACTCACGACAGTCTTCCGTGCGTTGAACGTGGCCGCACTGTGGGCCGGCCCGCGTTGCACGGGCGTTCCACCGGCCGGCGCCGCGCGATACTGGCGGCCCATGAAGGCGCCGGATGTCCGCCTGAACCTGTTCGGCTCGCCGACGGTGGCGATGGCCGGCGCGTCGCTCGCGCTGCCCTTCGAGCGCCGCACCCAGCTGGTGGTGCTGCTGGCACTGCGGCGCCAGTGGGTGCCGCGGGCCGAAGTGGCCACTATGCTCTGGCCCGAGCAGGAAACCCGGCTGGCGTTCGCCAACCTGCGCAAGACCCTGTTCCGCATGCCGTCGCTGCCCTGGGCGGCGGCGGTGGAGTCGCAGGGCGCGGCGCTGCGGCTCGAGCTGGCCACCGACGTCGATGCCTTCGAGGCGGCACTGCGCGAGCAGCGGGCCGCCGAGGCGCTGGCCGCCTACCGGGGCGACCTGCTGGCCGGCTTCGACGACGGTGAAAGCGAAGCCTGGACGCGCTGGGTCGGATTCGAGCGCGACCGGCTGCGCGCCGCCTGGCGCGCCGCGGCACTGGCGCGGCTGGCGGACGACGCGCTCGAGCCGACGCATGCGATCGCGCTGGCGGCGCGGCTGCTCGAAGCCGATCCGCTGGACGAGGCGGCGCTGCTGCACCACATGGGCGCGCTCGCCCGCGACGGCCAGGCCGGCGCGGCGCGCCAGGCCTATCGCCAGTTCGCCGAGCGCCTCTCGGCGGACCTCGGTCTGGCGCCCAGCGCGGAGCTGCGGGCGCTGCATGACCGCCTGAGCGGCTCCTCCCAGGCGCCAAGCGCCGTCGCGGCGGCGCCGCCCCCGCCGCCGGCATCTCCCGCCGACGACGGCTTCGTCGGCCGTTCCGTCGAGCTGCACCGCATCGCCGACCTGCTGGCGCGCGACGAGTGCCGCCTGCTGTGCCTGATCGGGCCCGGCGGCGTGGGCAAGACGCGCCTGGCGCGCCGCGTGCTGCGCGAGCTGGCGCCGCGCCATGCCGACGGCGCCGTGTTCGTCGCGCTGGAAGACGTGGACACGCCGGCGCAGTTCGGCCTGCGGCTGGCGCAGGAAGCCGGCGTGGCGAGCGGGCGCGGCAACGACGACGCGCTGGGACGCGTCGTCGGCGCCTGGCGTGACCGCCACCTGTTGCTGGTGCTCGACAACTTCGAGCAGCTTGCCGAGCACGCGCCGCTGCTCGACCGCCTGCTGCAGGATTGCCCGCGGCTGAAGATCGTCGTCACCTCGCGGCTGAGGCTGGCGGTGGCGGGCGAATGGTCGATGCCGATCGAGGGCCTGCCCTTCCCGGACCCGGAGGACGACGACCGCGCCGAATCGTTCGACGCCGTGCGCCTGTTCGTCCGCGCGGCGCGGCGCGTCGAGCCCGCGTTCGCGGCCGCCGCCGAGCGTGCCGCCATCGTCGACATCTGCCGCCAGGTCGAGGGGCTGCCGCTGGCGCTGGAGCTGGCCGCGGCCTGGGTGCGCATGCTCTCCTGCCGGACGATCGCCGACGAGCTGCGCCAGGGCACTGAGCTGCTGCGCGCGCCGGACACCCGGCATCCGCCGCGCCACGCCAGCATCGAGGCGGTGTTCGAGCACTCGTGGCGGCGCCTCACGGTGGCCGAGCGCGAGGCGCTGTCGCGGCTGTCGGTATTCCACGGCGGCTTCTCGATCGAGGCGGCGCGTGCGGTGGCCGCCGCCTCGCTGCCGGTGCTGGGCGCGCTGGCCGACAAGTCCCTGCTGGCCAAGGACGGCGCGCGGCTGCGGCTGCATCCGCTGGTGCAGCAGCTCGCCGCGCTGCGGCTCGAGCAAGGCGCCGCGCGCGCCGCCACCGAAGCCGCCCACGCGGCCTACTTCCACCGCTGGCTGCGGCAGCTCGAGCCGGCCACCGAGAACGGCCAGCGCGAGGCGCTGCAGGCGATCGACACCGATTTCGAGAATTGCCGGCGCGCCTGGCAATGCGCGATCGACCGCCGCGACGCCGACGCGCTGATGCACAGCGCGCCGACGCTGCTCAACCACTTCGAGCACCGCGCGCGTTTCGAGGTCGGGCTGGCGCTGCTGCGTCAGGCCCTCGACTCGCCGCTAGGTCAGGCCGACGGCAGGCTGCGCGCGCTGCTGCTGAGCCAGGCCGCGCTGATGGAGATGCGCCTCGCGCGCTACGCCGAGGCCGACGCCACCGCCTCGCTGGCGCTGGCCGCCACGCAGGCCGCCTACCTGCGAGACGCGAAGTACCGCGCGCTGGCGGTGCGGGGCGCCTGTGCCGTCTCCACCGGCCGGCCGGCCGAGGCGCGCGAGGCCTACCAGCAGGCGCTGGCGCTGGCGCAGTCGGGCGCGCGCGCCCACGACATCGCGTCCACGCTCGACAACCTGGCGCTGTGCGAGAAGCGGCTCGGCCGCTACGACGAAGCGCTGCGCCTCACGCTCGCGGCGCTGGCGCAGCACCGGCGCCATGGCGACGACGCGCGGGTGGCGCTGTGCCTGAACAACCTGGGCTCGATGTTCACCTTCATGCACGACGACGCGGCCGCGCAGGTTCACCTGCGCGAAGCCCTGCAGCTCAGCGAGCGCCATGGCCTGGTCAGCACCCGCGCCTTCGTGCTGGCCAACCTGACGGAGCTCGCCCTGAAGGCCGATGACGTGGCCGCGGCGCGGGACCATGCCGAACGCGCGCTCGAGGTGGCACAGAGCGGCGGCCTGCGTTCGCTCGTCGGCTGGCTGAAGGTGCAGCTCGCGCGGCTGGCCACCCGGCGCGGCGAGCTCGATCTGGCGCGCTCGCTGCTGTCCGGCGGCGCCGACCTGGCGCTGACGCTCGGCGTGCAGTCCGTGAAGCCCGCGGTGCTGCTCGCCTGGGCCGAACTGCTCGAAGCGCAGGGACATGCCGACGCGGCGCGCCGCGTGCTGGCGTTCGCGGCGGACGAGACCTCGCTCAGCGCACCCGATCGCGACGAGCTGCGCGCGGCCTGGGCGCGCCGCGCGCCGCCGGCGGCCGCGGACCCGCCGTGGCCCGGCATCGCGCTGGACGAGCTGCTGCGCCGGATCGTGGTCGAGCAGGAGCTCGCCCATGCGGCGCTGATCACGGCCTTGCGCGCGCCCGCACAGGCGCCAACGCCCGTCGAGCCGGCCGCATCCGGGCACTGACACGGGCACCGGCACGGGCACGGGAGGTGGCAGCCGATCGGCACCCCCCCCTTGTGGTCCATCGGCGGCCGGCTGTGTGCAGCGCGGCCGTGGGGCGCTCACAGGTCCCGCAGCGCGGCCTGCAGGTGCTGCTGGAACCGCTCGGGGTGGCCGAGCGCGTTGGCGTTGAGAAGCGCCAGCTTGACGAGGAACAGCTCGGCCTTGTCGGCACCGGCCTGGTCGATGGCGCTGGCCAGCGCGTCGTAGACGGTTTCCAGGCCGGGGATGGTCAGCGCCTTGTTGGTGGCAGTCATGGGGCTCTCCTTACTGGGGCAAGGCGGTGTCGAGGGCCGCCTGCAGGCGGGTGGCGTCCAGCGTCAGCCAGCGCGCGCAGACATGCTGGTCGGGCCGAAGCAGATACCCGGCGCCGCTGGCCTGCACGCCGTAGCGGCGGCGGAAGTGGCCGTCGGCATCGGCCAGCGTCAGGTCGGCGCCGGCCACCGGGCTTGCAGCGCCGACGGCCACCACGCGCAGCGGAACCCCGCGCTCGCGGGTGGCGGCCACGACCGATTGCAGCGGCTCGGGAACGGCCGCGGCTTCGGTGAAGTAGAGCAAGTCGAAGCCGCCGCCCAGGTGGTCGAGCAGGAAGTCATCGGCCGACAGGCGGATGTTCTGCGGCGGCGCGCCGTGCGCCGGGCCGGACTTGAACAGTGCGTCGTCGTCGCCGGCACTGTTCAGCATCGACTCGGTGTACTCGTGCGGGCGCGAGGTGCGCCAGTGGTACAGCGGGCGCACGAACTCCTCGGTGAGCGACAGCGACAGCACCGCATCGCGCAGCAGGCGGAAGCCGCGGCTGGGCGGTGCCATGAAGCGCGTGCTCTTGCCGGCCTCGTCGATGATCTCGCGCGCCGCGCCGACGCGCTCGGCGCTGTGGTTGGCCAGCAGCGCCCGCCCCGCCAGGCCCTTGACGACGAAGGCCAGGTGCCAGGCCAGCGACTGCGCATCCTGGAACGCGGTGTTGGCGCCGCGAACGCCGAAGATCGGCAGCAGGTGCGCCGCGTCGCCGGTGAAGATCACGCGGCCCTGGACGTAGTCGGGCAGCGTCAGCGTGCGCGCCGAGTACACCGAGCACCAGTCCATCTCCCAGCGGGTGCCGGCGTGGCCGATCATTGCCAGTTGGGCATCGATGCGGGCCTTCAGCGACTCGGGCTGCAGCGCCTGTTCCGGCGTCTCGCCGGCGGGCAACTGGTAGTCGACGCGCCAGATGCCGTGCGGCTCGCGGTGCATCAGGATGGTGTTGCCGGGGTTCCAGTCGGGGTCGAAGAAGGCCAGCCGTTCGGTCGGCAGCGGCAGGTCGATCCGGATGTCGGCGATGACGAAGAAGCCTTCGTAGGAGGCGCCCTCCATCTGCAGGCCCATGGCGCTGCGGATCGGTGAGCGGCCGCCGTCGGCCGCCACCAGCCACTCGGTCTCCAGCGTGTACGGGCCTTCCGGCGTGTCGATCTCGACGCGGGCGAAGTCGGCTTCCTGGTCGACCTGGACCACCTTGTTGCCCCAGCGGAAATCGATCAGCGGGCTGGCCGCGCAGGCGTCGAGCAGGTATTCCTCCATGTACTGCTGCTGGATGTTGAGCATCGGGAAGAAGCGGTCGTCGGCGTCGTGCGGCGCTTCCATGCGAAAGACGCGCTGGCCGCGGTAGTAGGAGTTGCCGAAGCGCCAGGGCAGGCCGTTCTCGGTCATGCGGCCGGCGGTGCCGACCTGCTGCAGGATCTCCATCGAACGCCGCGTGAACACGATCGCGCGGCTGCCTTGCGAGACCTGCAGCTCGGCGGTGACGACGACGCTGGGTACGCCGTGGCGGGCCAGTTCCAGCGCGGTGACCATGCCGGCCGGGCCGGAACCGGCGATGACCACTTTCTTGCGCGACTGCGCCGGATGGGCCGAGGGCCGCCACGGCGTGTGGACCTCGTAGTCGTAGTAGATCGAAGGCCGGGCTTCGCTGGTGGGGCGGTGCATGCTCGTTGCTCCTGCGCGGGGTGTCGTACGGAAGGGCGGGGTGGTTGGGCGGGGTGGTGCGCTCGAGTGCGGCGACTTCGGCACGAGACTGGATCGGCGCGGTGCTGCCCGGCGAGATCGCCTCTCCATTCTGAACGGCAAATCGTTGCGAACGCAACTATTATGGGCGGTATGCACGAAAAGGCATCGAGGGCTTATATGGTTGCGCTCGCAACGAAATGCCTGTAATTGGTTGCGTTGGCAACCAGATTTGCCCGGCGTCGACGACCCCGGGCGACCGGGCAGGCTCAGGCCCCGCCCATGCCGCGGCGCGGGCTGGCGGGTCCACCGGCCGGACGCCGGCCGGACGCCGGCCGCTGCTGCGCCTGATCTCGGCGCGGCGGCGCGTCGTTCCGCGGGGCGTACCGGCGCCTGCTTCCACGGATCGGTCTGGCCGCGGTCGTTGGGCTTGATCTCCTCGGTCGACCCGTCGTCGCCGTGGTGACAGAGACCCACCGACGAGTCCGAGATCGGCGGCACCAGCCAGCTCCACATGGCGTGCACGGGGCGTCCCGCGGCCCGTTCGGAGTCCTCGAACTCGTCGAAGGCGCGCCGGGTGGCGTGGTGATCCCTCATCGACACGCCGGCCTGCTCGAAGGAATGCGGCACCGCGACGTCGAGCTCGACCAGCGCCCGGTCGCGCCAGAGCGTGCGGTCGGTCGACCTGTCCAGGCCCAAGTGCCGGGCCAGCCGCGGCATCAGGTCGTCGCGGCAGGTGTCGCCGAAGTTGCGGGTGCCGATCTCGGTGCCCTGGTGCCAGCCGTTGAACGGGATGGCGCGTTAGTCCGGCCCGCCGCCGTCCAGCCGCATGTTCGAGACGCGCGGGCAGCGCGTACCACGTCAACCCGAGTTCGGCGAACCACGCGTGCTCGGGGTGGGTGATCTGCACTTCCAGCACGAGCTCGCTCGGAATCTCCCGCCAGACCGGTGCCTCGCCGGTGGCCTGCATCACCACGGGCAGCCGATCGAAGCCGCTGCGCTGCGCCGGGGGAGCCCAGCCCAGCGACATCGCCACCTCGGTGAACTCGACATTCGCCGGGCTGCCTGGCGCCAGCGCGTGGTGAAGGCGGCCGGCGCGCCCAGCTCCGTGGAGAACGCGCGCAGCGTGCCGGCGGCTTCGTCGCGGCGGGTGGGCGCAGCGGCGGGCGCAGTGGCACCGGTCTGCTTCGGCGCCGCCGGGCAGACGCCCGGCGCGGCGGCCGAGGCTTGCCCGCCTGCACCGGAAGCGGCGGGGTGCGGGGCCGGCCGGTGCGCGGGTGCCGCTGATCGTCTCCGATGCCCTCCAGCCTTGGCAGCAGGTCGGGCGAGTCGCGCATCACCGGCGCCAGGGCCGCCCACGAGAGCGCTTGCTGCCGGCCGGCCGACAATGCCCTGACCGACGCGTTGCGCGTGCCGGAACTGCCCGGCCGCCGACCTGCTCGCCGAACCAGTCACCCGCCTCCAGCCGCGCGAACACCCGTTCGGCGCCGTCGGAGCCACGGCACCAGACCTGGAGGTGTCCCGCCCCGTCGAACGACGAGGGCCGGGCGAACGCCGGCGGCGTCAGCCGCGCACGAATCCGGCCACGCTGGAATCGAGCATCGCGGGGTCGATGTCGCGCTCGAGAACGTCGAACATGCTGTCGACGAACGCAATGAGTTGATCCGAGGCTTCGAGCGCTGCCTCCACGCGTCGGTGGGTGACCGCATCGAGCAGCGCCAGATGGGCATCGACCGTTCTGACGAGGTCGCTTTCCGCGCGCGGCTGGGAATGGTAAATCCAGCCGATGCGGCGAAAGATCGTGTGCAGCGGCCGCAAGGTGTTCTCGACGAACGGCTCCCCGGCCGCGGCGAGAAAGAGGCGGTCGATGCGGCGATCGACGCCATTGAACGACTCGACCGTGAGCACGCTGCGCTGGTCCAGCAACTGGCGCTTCAGATGCAGCATCTGGTTGCGGTGTGAAGCGGTTGAGCGCTCGGCGGCGAGCCGGATCACGAAGCGTTCCATCTCGCGCCGCAAGCGAAGTAACTCGCGCTCGCGCGTCAGGTCGATCGGTGCGATCTGCAGGCCCTGGCGTGCGTGCACGACGATGAGCGTGTCGGCCGCAAGCCGGGTGACGGCCTGGTGAACCGGCGTGCGCCCGAGCTTCACGATGTCCTGCAGTTCCTGCAGCGACAGGTAGCGGCCCGGTTGCAGTTCGCAGCTCACCAGCCGCTCCTCGATCGCGTCGTAGGCCAGTTCGAACTGGTTCAGCACGGACCCGGCCCGCGCCTTGGCCGGCGCGGGTCCCTCCACGCCCGCAGGGGGCACGGCGACCAAGCGCGGTCGCTTCGCTGCGTTCCGGATCATGTCGTAGTCCTGCACTGTTCAATACTGCTGAAATATTAGCAGATTGTCTGCATTCTTGTGCTCGCCTAACGGGGGTTCTTCGATCGATGAGTGCCTAGGGAAAACGCTGAATTTAATTGTGATATTTCACAGTATTCTTCATGTCATCAACTCACCGGACGCCTCCCAACGCCCATGGCCACGAACCTCTTCGATCTCTCCGGGCGCACCGCGCTCGTCACGGGCTCTTCGCGAGGGCTCGGGCAGGCCATCGCACGGGGCCTCGCCGAGGCCGGCGCGGCGGTGGTGCTGAACGGCAGTGATCCGACTCGTCTCGACGCCGCCGCCGACGGGCTCAGGGCGGCCGGACACCGTGTCCACACCGCCTGCTTCGACGTCACCGACGAACCGGCCGTCGTGGCCGCGTTCGAGCGCTTCGACGCGCAAGGCATCGCCGTCGACATCCTCGTCAACAACGCCGGCGTCCAGTTCCGCAAGCCGATGGTCGAGCTCGACACGCAGGACTGGCGCCGCGTGATCGACACCAACCTCACCAGCGCGTTCGTCGTGGGGCGCGAAGCGGCGCGCCGGATGATTGCGCGAGGCCACGGCAAGGTGATCAACATCGGCTCGCTGACGAGCGGGCTCGCACGCGCCACCGTGGCGCCGTACACGGTGGCCAAGGGCGGCATCAAGATGCTGACCCAGGCCATGACCGCCGAATGGGCGGCTCACAACGTGCAGGCCAACACCATCGGCCCCGGCTACATGCTGACCGACATGAACGAGGCCCTGATCGCCAACCCCGGGTTCGATGCCTGGGTCAAGGGCCGGACGCCGGCGGGCCGCTGGGGCCGCCCGGAGGAGCTGATCGGCGTCGCCGTATTCCTCGCGTCCGCGGCCTCCGACTACGTGAACGGCCAGCTCATCTACGTGGACGGCGGCATGTCGTCGGTGCTGTAGATCGCATCCCCGGCGCACTCACCCCCACCAGCCCAGTGATATCCCATTCCCAACGGAGACCCGTCATGACTGTTCAAAGGCGTTTGCTCATCGGTGCCGTCGCGTGCCTTGCCTCCATTGCGGCGATTCCCGCCTGGGCCGCCGGCTATCCGGAGCGGCCGATCGAGTTCGTCGTTCCCTCGTCCGCCGGCGGCGGCACCGACGTGATGGCCCGGAATTTCGCCGACGTCGCGCGCAAGTTCCTGCCGCAGCCGATCGTCGTGATCAACAAGCCGGGCGTGAGCGGCGGCCTGGGGATGGGCGAGGTGCAACGGGCGGCGCCCGACGGCTACAAGGTGGCGGTGCTGATCTCCGAGCTGGCGATCATCCAGCACCTGAACATGGTCAAGTTCGGCGTCGAAGACTTCATCCCGATCGCGCGGCTCAACGCCGACCCCGGGATGATCGCCGTCCGCGCGGATGCACCGTGGAACACGCTCGAGGAGTTCCTCGCGAATGCGAAGAAGACGCCGGGCAAGGTGGCGATGGGCAATGCCGGCAGCGGCACGATCTGGCACTTCGCCGCGGCGGCGGTGGAAGAGAAGACCGGCGCCAGCTTCAACCATGTGCCGTTCCAGGGCGCGGCACCGAGCGTCGTCGCGCTGCTCGGCGGCCACGTGGATGCGATCACGGTCAGTCCGGCGGAGATCAGCGCGCACGTCGCGGCCGGCAAGCTGAAGATCCTCGGCGTGATGGCCGACCAGCGCCTCAAGACCTATCCCGGCGTGCCCACGTTCAAGGAGCGCGGCATCGATCTCGCCGTGGGCACCTGGCGCGGGCTCGGCGTTCCGCTGGCAACGCCGCCCGAGGTCGTTGCCGTGCTGCGCGAAGCCGCGCGAAAGACGGCGGCCGATCCCGCGTTCGTCGAGTCGATGACCAAGACCAACCTCATCGTGGCCTATCTCGATGGCGAGCAGTTCAAGCCCTTCATGAGCAGCCAGTCCCAGTACTTCAAGAAGCTGCTGCCGTCGCTGACCATCCAGAAGTGATGCCACTGCCGCATCGCGACCGCGACGAGCCCCCTCCCACGACCTCCACCCCATGGCCACCATCATCACCGACGTCAAGGTCATCCTGACCGCGCCCGAGGGCATCAACCTCATCGTCGTCAAGATCGAGACGAACCAGCCCGGGCTGCACGGCCTGGGCTGCGCGACGTTCGCCTACCGCCACCTGGCGGTGAAATGCCTGATCGAGGAATACCTGCGTCCGTTGCTGATCGGGCGCGACGCGCAGGCGATCGAAGAGCTGTGGCAATTGATGCACCAGAACGCGTACTGGCGGAACGGCCCGATCGAGAACAACGCGATCTCCGGCGTCGACATGGCGCTGTGGGACATCAAGGGCAAGTTGGCCGGACTGCCGCTGTACCAGTTGTTCGGCGGCAAGTGTCGCGAGGGCATCCCGATCTATCGGCACGCTGACGGCCGGGACCTGAGCGAGCTTTGCGACAACATCCAGCGGTACCGCGAGCAGGGCATCACCCATGTGCGGTGCCAGGCGGGCGGCTATGGCGGAGGCGGCTACGCCCGACCGCCTGCAGGCACGCCCGAGGGATCGGCGGACGGCGTCTACCTGGACAGCCGCCGGTACATGCGCAACACGCTGAAGATGTTCGACGAGATCCGCGGCAAGGTGGGATTCGACGTCGAGTTGTGCCACGACGTTCATGAGCGCCTGAAGCCGACCGACGCGATCCGTTTCGCGTGCGATCTGGAGCCGTACGAGCTGTTCTTCCTGGAAGACGCCATCGCGCTGGAGGAGGGCGACTGGATCCGGCAGTTGCGGGCCAAGACGACGACGCCGCTGGCGCAGGGCGAGCTGTTCAACCATCCGTTCGAGTGGCGCACGCTGATCTCGGAACGCCTGATCGACTACATCCGTGTCCACCTCAGCCAGATCGGCGGCATCACGCCCGGCCGCAAGCTGCAGATCTTTGCCGAACAATACGGCGTGCGAACGGCATGGCACGGCCCCGGCGACATGTCTCCGCTGGCGCACGCCGCCAACATCCACATCGACCTCGCCGCGCGCAATTTCGGCGTGCAGGAGTGGTCCGGCACCGAGCCGCCGAACTTCGTGATCCAGCCACTGAAGGGCCCCAGGGAGGCACTGCTGGATGTGTTCCCCGGCTTGCCCGAATTCCGGAAGGGCTTTGTCTACGCCAACGACAAGCCCGGCCTGGGCGTCGAGCTCGACGAGGCCGAAGCCTTGAAGTATCCCTGCGACGCCACGGTGACGACCTGGACCCAGACGCGGCTGATGGACGGCACGCTTCAGACTCCGTGAGCGGTCCCTGGGACGAAAGCCCCAAATCTGCGCCATGTCGCCCCGGGCCATCCTGGGCCAGCGCCACGTCCGCGGTCACGACCACGAGCAAGTGCCGGCCGGCCGGATGAGCTGCCCGTCGAATTTCGCCTTCCAGCGGGCCGCTCCTGGGCGACCAATTATCGCCGGGTGCATGAGTGCTGCGCATACGCCGCGGCCTCGACACGCTCGCGCAGGCGGTCAAGATCACGCTCGGGCCGCGTGGCCGCACGGTAATCCTCGAGCGTGACGATGGGGCACCGCAGATCGTGAATTCCGGCGTGCTGGTGGCCCGCTCGGTCGAGCTCGAGGATCGCTTCGAGAACATGGGTGCGCAGCTGCTGCGCGAAGTGGCCGCGCGCACCAGCGAGCAGGCGGGCGACGGCACGACCACCGCCACCGTGCTCGCGCACGCGATGGTCACCGAGGGCCTGAAGCATCTGGCCGGCGGCATGAACCCGATGGACGTCAGGCGGGGCATGGAGCAGGCGGTCGAGGCCGTGGTGGCCGAGATCAGACGCATCGCGCGGCCCTGCGCCGACTCGCAGGAGATCGCGCATGTGGCGGCGATCTCGGCCAACAACGACCGCTCGATCGGCGAACTGCTGGCGCGGGCGATCGACAGGGTCGGCCGCGACGGAGCGGTCTCGATCGAGGACGGCTCCGGGCTGACGAGCGAACTCGAAGTCGTCGAAGGGCTGCAGTTCGACCGCGGGTTCCTGTCGCCGTACTTCATCAATAACGCCGAGCGCCAGAGCGTCGTTCTCGAAGACGCCGCGATCCTGCTGTGCGACAGGAAGTTGTCGAACCTGAAGGAACTGCTTCCGCTGCTCGAAGAGGCAGTCAAGGCAAGCCGGCCGCTGCTGGTCATTGCTGAGGAGGTGGACAGCGAGGCGCTGGCGACGCTGGTGATCAACACCATGCGTGGCACGATCAAGTGCTGCGCGGTCAGGGCGCCGGGCTTCGGCGATCGGCGCAAGGCGATGCTGCAGGACATCGCAGTGCTGATCGGTGGAAACGTCGCCAGTGAAGAGGTCGGCCCGGCGCTGGACAAGGTCAGGCTCGGCGAACTGGGCGGCGCGCGCCGCATCGAGGTGACGAAGGACGATACGACGCTGATCGGCGGCGCTGGCAAGGAGCATGCGGTCAAGGAGCGCATTGATGCGATCCGCAGGGAGCGCGAGCAGGCGACGAGCGATTACGACAAGGAGAAGCTCGACGAGCGCATCGCCAAGCTGTCGGGCGGCGTGGCGCTGATCAAGGTGGGCGCAGCGACGGAGACGGAACTCAAGGAACGCAAGATCCGCGTCGAGGACGCGCTGCATGCCACGCGCGCGGCAGTCGAGGAGGGCGTCGTGCCGGGCGGCGGTGTCGCGCTGCTGCGCGCGCGCAACGTTCTGAAGCGGCTCAGGGGTTTGACGCTGGACCACGACTCGGGGCTGCGCATCTTCGAGCGTGCACTGGAGGAACCGCTGCGACTCATTGTCGAGAACGCCGGCGACGAGCCGTCCGTGGTGATGCAACGCGTCGATGACAATGCCGAGCTTGCCTTCGGCTACAACGCCGCGACGCGCGAGTTCGGCGATCTGCTGGCGATGGGTGTGATCGACCCGGCCAAGGTCAACCGTCTGGCGCTTCAGAACGCGGGCTCGATTGCTGCACTCATATTGACCACCGACTGCGTGATCGCCAACGCGCCGGCGCGCAAGGCAGCGGCACCTCCCGGGATGCCGGACGGCGAAGCTCCGCAGTTCTGAGCGCGTCGGCCCCGAGCGACGGTCGCTGCTCGACCGCTCAGGCGCTTGGTCGTGCGCTGGCCCTGATCGCGCGACACGTCGTGAATGCCCATGGGCAGATCGAGCCCGGACCCGTCGTGCTGTCCGCGCGGGAGCGACCACCGAGCGCGCTCGCCGATGCAACGTGGTGCCGATGTCATGGCCGTTCGGGGCCGGCACTGCCGCGCAATTGCTTGAGCCGGCTGCAGCGGCCGCCGCACAGCCTCTCGCCGATCGCCACGGCAATGCCGGACATCTCGCGCAGCCGGTACTCGCCGGCTGCGCACGCAAGTCAGGCGTGCGAGGGCTCGAGCGCCGGCGTGGTGATGTACATGGCTCGGTCATCGCTGCTCTCGGACCGGCAGCGTCAATCCCGATCTGGCGATGACCGGCGAGACCGCCGGCGGCGACCGCTCGGGTCTGGTGCGCGCTTGATCCTGCGCAATCGCGGCGCGGCTGGGCGGACGTACCCTCGAAGCCGGCCGGATTGGAGTTCACCACCATGCGTGCCTCGTTGATCAGGAAAGACCCCGCCGCGTGGCGTGTGCGTCCGCTGCTCGCCGATCTGCAAGCCGAGCGGGCGCGCTTCGCTTGGCAGGCCGTGCGCGAGGAACTCCTCGGCGACCAGCCGGAGCCGGGCGTGAACATCGCGCGCTTGGCCGTCGATCGCCATGCCGGCACGGCGCGCGCCGGTCGGCAGGCGCTGCGCTTCGTCGGCGCTGATGGCGGCTCTCATGCACTGAGCTACGACGCGCTGAGGCGGGCGACCAACCGCTTCGCCAACGCCTTGTGCGCACTCGGGCTGGTGCCGGGAGACCGCGTGTTCGTGCTCGTCGGGCGTTGCGAGGCGCTGTACGTCGCCGTGCTCGGTGCGTTGAAGGCCGGCTGCGTCGTCACCCCGTTGTTTTCGGCTTTCGGCCCCGAGCCGATCGCCACCCGCATGCGCATCGCGCAACCGAAGGTGCTCGTCACCACGACGAGTCTGTACCGGCGCAAGGTGCAGGCGCAGCGCGCCGCACTCGACTCGCTGGCATCGCTGCGCCACGTGATCGCGTTCGACGACGATCCCTCGGTGGCCGCGCCACCGGATACGCTGGACTACGCGATGCTGCTGGCAGCCGCATCGGACGCCGCACCGGCCGTGATCACGCGCGCCGAGGATCCGTCGTTGCTGCACTTCACCAGCGGCACCACCGGCACGCCCAAGGGCGCGCTGCATGTGCACGACGCGGTGCTGATGCACTACGCCACCGGCCGCTGGGCGCTCGACCTGCACGACGAGGACATCTTCTGGTGCACCGCCGACCCCGGCTGGGTCACCGGTACCTCGTACGGCATCGTCGCGCCGCTTCTGCACGGCGTCACCAGCATCGTCGACGAGGGCGAGTTCGACGCCGAGCGCTGGCTGCGCACGCTTCAGCGCGAGCGCGTGACCGTCTGGTACACCGCGCCGACCGCGCTGCGTATGCTGATGAAGGCCGGCACCGCGCTCGTGCGCGCGCATCCCTGCCCGGACCTGCGCTTCATCGCCAGTGTTGGCGAACCGCTGAACGCCGAAGCGGTGTGGTGGGGCCTTGACGCCTTCGGCCTGCCGATCCACGACAACTGGTGGCAGACCGAGACCGGCGGCATCATGATCGCCAACACCGCGGGGGCGGACATCAAGCCGGGTTCGATGGGCCGGGCGCTGCCGGGCGTCGAGGCGATGATTGTCCGCCGCGACGGCGGGCGCATCGAACCGGCGACCCAGCCCGATGTCGAAGGTGAGCTCGCGCTGCGCGCGAACTGGCCGTCGATGTTCCGCGGCTACCTCGGCCAGGACGAGCGCTACCGCCAATGTTTCGCCGGTGACCTGTACCTGAGCGGCGACATTGCCAAGCGCGACGCCGACGGCTACTTCTGGTTTGTCGGTCGCGCTGACGACGTGATCAAGTCGGCCGGGCACCTGATCGGGCCGTTCGAGGTCGAGAGCGTGCTGATGGAGCACCCGGCGGTGGCCGAGGCCGGCGTGATTGGCAAGCCCGATGCGACGCTCGGCGAGACGGTCAAGGCCTTCGTCACGCTGAAGCTGGGTTTCGAGCCGGCTGACAAACTGCGCGCCGAGTTGCTCGGCCACGCTCGAAAGCGCCTCGGCGCGGCTGTTGCGCCGAAGGAGATCGCCTTCGTCGCTTCGCTGCCGCACACCCGTAGCGGCAAGGTCATGCGGCGGCTGCTGAAGGCGCGCGAACTCGGCATGCCCGAAGGCGATCTGTCCACACTGGAGACCGCGGCATGAGAGTGCGCATGAGCGACGCCCATCACAAGCCGCATTCGTTGTGGCATACCCCGCTCGGACACTTCGACGCCGGGCTGCGCGACGCCAGCCACGTCAACGAGATCGTCGACCGGCACGTGATCGTTTTCGATCCGGTGCTGCGCGACGCCGATGTGCCGGACTGGATCGACGACAGCGTTCCTGAGGACGTGCTGGTCCGCATGCACGTGGGCGCATTGCGGTTGCGGCGTGCACGGGTCCCGCTGCGAAGGCTGCCCGTCAGGCGCTGGATCGGCAACGGTCATGTGCGCAGCATGGCGCACAAGATCCACGCGAAGGCCGGGCCGGTGCATCGGCACGTCGATCGCGCGTACTTCTCCGCGGTTCTTGGCGCCTCGGAGGGGGCACCGCGGGCCCGCGTCGATTGCGCCAGGCGGCTCGGCCTGGACTTCGAAGGAGCGCATCCGTGAGCGGCGTCAAGGTCCACCTCGACCGCGCGCACCTGCACTACCTGTTGCGACAGATGCTGCGCATCCGCCGCTTCGAGGGGCGTTGCGTCGAGCTTTACCAGGCGCAGAAGATCCACGGCTTCCTGCACCTGTATGACGGCGAAGAGGCGATCGCGGTGGGCGTGATGAGCGCGCTCGAATCGCGCGACGCAGTCGTCGCGACCTATCGCGAACATGGCCAGGCGCTGGCGCGGGGCGTGTCGATGAATGCTCTGATGGCCGAGATGCTCGGCAAGCTAGAGGGGTGCAGCCGCGGCCGTGGCGGTTCAATGCATGTGTTCGACGCCAAGACGCGCTTCTTCGGCGGCAACGCCATCGTCGGCGGCGGGCTGCCGCTGGCCGCCGGCATCGCGCTGGCCGACAAGCGCTTGCAGCGGGGTGCGGTCACCGCCTGCTTCTTCGGCGAAGGCGCAATCGGCGAGGGCGTGTTCCACGAGACGATGAACCTGGCCCGGCTGTGGCAGCTGCCGGTGCTCTTCGTCTGCGAAAACAACCTGTACGCGATGGGAGTGCCGCTGGCGGACTCGGAGGTGCAGACCGAGGTCTGGCGCAAGGCGCAGGGCTATCGCATGAGCGCCGAGCAGGTGGACGGCATGGACCCGGTGGCAATGGAGGCGGCCGCGCGTCGTGCCGTGGCGCGCATCCGCGCGGGCGAAGGGCCGGTCTTTCTCGAATGCCGCACCTACCGCTTCCGCGCGCATTCGATGTTTGACACCCAAGCCTACCGCACGCGCGACGAGGTAGAGAAGTGGAAGGCCCATGACCCGATCGAGCGGCTGCGCCGCTGGATGCAGGACAACCACCGCACCACCGAAGAGGAATTCGCGCGCATCGACGCCGAAATTGAAGTCGAACTCGACGCGGCGGTCGCGTTCGCCGAAGCCGGCACACTCGAGCCGGTGAGCGAACTGGAGCGCTTCGTGCTGATGGATCGCGTCCCGCAGGAGACTCAGCGATGAACGGGATGCCGCTGCGAATGACCTACCGTGAAGCCTGCAAGCAGGCGATCCGCGACGCACTCAAGGCCGATCCGCGCTGCTTCCTCGTCGGCGAGGACGTGGCGAAGTATGGTGGCTGCTACGCGGTCAGCAAAGGACTGCTTGAAGAGTTCGGGCCGGAGCGCATCGTCGACACGCCGCTGGCCGAAGCGGCGATCGCCGGCATCGGCGTCGGCGCGGCGATGGCGGGGATGCGTCCGATCGTCGAGATCATGACCTGCAATTTCAGCCTGCTGGCGCTCGACCAGATCGTCAACAACGCGGCGACGATCCCGCATATGTCCGGGGGGCAGTTCGCGGTGCCACTGGTCATCCGCATGGCCACCGGCGGTGGCCGCCAGCTCGCGGCGCAGCATTCGCACAGCCTCGAGGGCTGGTACGCCCACATCCCCGGCATCAAGGTGCTGGCGCCCGGCACAGTGGAGGATGCGCGCTTCATGCTCGCGGCCGCTCTGGCCGACCCGAACCCGGTGCTGATCTTCGAGCACATCGTGCTCTACAACGTCGAGGGCGAGATCGATCCAGGCGTGAAGTCGGTGGATATCGCGCAAGCGAGGGTTCGCCGGCACGGTCGGGACGTCAGCCTCGTCACCTATGGCAATGGCCTGCCCAAATGTCTGGCCGCGGCCGAGGCGCTGGCCACGGACGGCATTGATGCCGAGGTTGTCGACCTGCGTGTGCTGCGACCGCTCGACGAGGCGACGATCGTCGAATCGATCCGCCGGACACACCGCTGCGTGATCGTCGATGAAGGCTGGAAGAGCGGGTCGCTGTCCGCCGAAGTGGCGGCGCGGCTGGCCGATGCCGGCTTCTTCGCGTTGGATGCGCCGATCCGGCGCGTGTGCAGCCGCGAGGTGCCGATACCCTATGCGGCGCACCTCGAGGAAGCAGCGCTGCCGCAGATGACCGAGATCGTGCGCGCGGCGACACAGCTGGTACGGCCTGGCTGAGCGTTCTTGCGATGACCGACTTCGTGATGCCCGCGCTCGGGGCCGATATGGAGACTGGCAAGGTCGTGCAGTGGCTGGTAAGGCCCGGGGACCGCGTCAGGCGCGGCGACGTGGTGGCGGTCGTGGAGACGCACAAGGGCGCCATCGATGTCGAGATCTTTCTCGACGGTGTGATCGGCGACCTGGCGCCGCTGGAGGTGCAGTTGCCGGTGGGTGCCGTGCTGGCGCATGTGCAGGGGGCCGGCGAGCCGATGCAGGAAGCGCCGCGGTCGGTCACGTCGTCGTCTGCGTCGGCGCCAACCGCCGCGGTGCTGGCCACCGCTGCACCATCGCCGCCCACGGCGGCCCCCGCCGCACGCCGCAACGTCAGCCCCGCGGCGCGCCGTCGCGCTCAGGAGTTGGGCGTGGACATCCAGGCGCTGTCAGGCAGCGGTGTCGAGGCGGCCGTCACGCTCGCCGACGTCGAGCAGGCCGCCGCGAGCCCTGGCGCGCCGCCCGCCGCGCCGGCATTGCGCCGCGGCTTCGAGCCGGCGCAGATGCGTGCCGCCATCGCCAGCGCGATGGCGCGCTCCAAGCGCGAGATCCCGCACTACTACCTGAACGAGCCCGTGCCGGTGCG
Organism: Piscinibacter sp.; assembly: GCA_044223035.1. Classification (GTDB taxonomy): domain Bacteria; phylum Pseudomonadota; class Gammaproteobacteria; order Burkholderiales; family Burkholderiaceae_C; genus JBGAMJ01. The sequence goes on along the minus strand of JBGAMJ010000005.1, from coordinate 30,156 downwards.
CGTGGCGCTCGACTGGCTGAGGGTACGCAACGCTGTGCTGCCGGTGACCGAACGGCTGCTGCTCGCGGTGCTGCTGATCAAGGCCGTGGCGCTGGCGTTGCGCGCCGCGCCGCAACTCAACGGGCATTTCGTCGAGGGCGGCCTGCGGCCATCGGCCGCGGTTCACGTCGGCGTCGCGATCTCGCTGCGCGGCGGCGGGCTGATCGCACCGGCCTTGCACGACGTGCAGTCCAAGCCGCTGCCGCAGCTGATGGCAGAACTCGCCGACCTGGTGACGCGCGCGCGCAGCGGGCGCCTGCGCAGCTCGGAGATGAATTCCCCGACGATCACCGTCACCAACCTGGGCGACACCGGCGTCGAGTCGGTGTTCGGCGTGATCTACCCGCCGCAGGTGGCGCTCGTCGGCTTCGGCCGCGTCGGCGAGCGTGCCTGGGCGGATGCCGGCCGCATCGTGCCGATGCCGGCGGTGGATGCCAGCCTTGCCGCCGACCACCGTGCCAGCGACGGGCATGTCGGTGCCGCTTTCCTGCGTGCGCTGGCCGAGCAGTTGCAGCAGCCCGACACGCTCTGAGAGGTCGAACATGCAAGACAGCGAGATCCGCGCCGGCGTCGTCACCACGTTGTGCGAGGTCGCGCCCGAAGTCGATCCCGCGCAGCTCAGCGGCTTGCGGCCTCTGCGTCAGCAGGTTGACCTCGACTCGATGGACTGGCTGAACGTGATCATCGGCTGGCACAAGCGCTTCGGCGTCGACATCCCCGAGGCCGACTACGCGAAGTTGACGACGCTCGACGCCGTGGTGCGCTACATCGGCGAACGGCGAGGCGGCGTGTGATGTGACCGCTGCGAATGAAGGTTCGGCGTAGCGGGCAGGAGCAGGCGCGCAGCGGGTCAGGCCAGAGCCCGCAGCACCCATCGCAGATGGTCCCACCGCCCAGTGGGCCTTCGATGTGGCGCTGGCCGTGCACCGATCCGTTGTCGGCTGTCGCGACGCTGCGGCCGCGTGCCAGGTGGGCTAGCAACTCCGGCGGTGCAGCTTGAACAGAGCACCGCCGGCCCGCGGGCGCCCGCACGTTCGCCCGGCCGCTGCGGGGTCAGTCCCGCGGCAATCCGGCCAGCGGATTCGCGATCAGCCGTCCGAGCGCACTCACGCAGCATCACGCCCCGGCTAGGCGATCGCCAGGCGTGTCTGCGACGCGGGTGAGCGCTTGGGCAAGGTGAGCTTGAGCACGCCGTTCTCGAACTTCGCGTCGGCCTTGGCGTCGTCCACGCTGTCGGCCAGCGTGAAGCTGCGGCTGGCAAAGCCGACCTGCCGTTCGCTGCGCAGGACCCGGCTGCCGGACTTCTCTTCTTTCTCCTGCTTGATCTCGGCGCTGATCGTCACCTGGTTGCCGTCGATGCGCACATCGATGTCTTCCTTGCGCACGCCAGGGATGTCGGCCTTGACGACATAGCTGCTGTCGGACTCGCTCACGTCCAGCCGGATCTGCGGCGCACGGTCGGCCGCCTCGAAGCGCCAGGGTCGCAGCAGGCTGCGGAAGGTTGACTCCATCGGATCCAGGTCGAACAGATCGTTGATGCGCAGTTCGTTCATGATTTGCTCCTGTTTGAAGATGCAGTGCAGCCTGGGGCGGGCACTGCGGATTGAGGTGAAGTCGCCGTTCGTGCGGCAGCTCCGACCTTCAATTCGTTGACGGTTGGGACGCGCCGCTGAGCATTCCCCAGCCCCTTTCGACTTTCATCCGCGGGCGCTCGCCGGAGATCGTCACCTTCCACTTGAACGCCGGTTCGTTGGTGATGCCGGTCTTCGGTTGTGCGGAGGTCTTCATGCTCTTCCATACTCGGTTGAGGGAAGTGCGGTTGAGCGAAGTGCGGGTGCGAACGACTTCGAGTCCGCATTGCTGTCTGGCGTGCTTCTATGATCGGCGGCCCCGCCGGCAACGGATTGATCAGGCTCAACAGTTGGCCTGCCACGCCATCTGGCCGCGTGTCGGCACAGCTCGATGATGGTGTTGCCCGAGGTCTTCAACGATCACCTGCGCGTGCTGGGCGCCCGCATGGAGATGAGCGAGCTGCCGGGTGAGATTCGCCGGCTGCTCATGTTCGTCGGTGCCCGACCCAGCGGCGCCCAGGCGCCGTCGAGGGTCGACGACGCAGCCTGACCGGGGCTGCGCCGGTTCCGCAGCCGGGGTTTGTCTCGGTGCGATGCGGCGACCATCGAGCGGGGAGGCACCGCGAATGCGTCGTCGCCCCTCGGACACAGGTGCCCGGCCTGGCATCAAGAACGCAGGTGGTCCGGCCCAATGCGGGCGCGCCGGCCCGCAGCAGCGCGTCGCGCAACGTCGCGCCCGATATCCCCGCCCCGGTGCTCGTCGTCGGGACCGGCGCTTCTGCAGGCCGCGGCGGTGCTCGCGACGACGGCCAGGCCCCGCCCACCCCGCGATCAACTGCGCCCGCCGCCGGCCAGGCCGTCAGCTCGCGGTCGGTGACGGGTCGTTGCGGTCAGCTCATGTCCCAACGGCTCCGGCGAGGCGGTGACCTCACTCGAGGTTTTGCACCTGCTCTCTCAACTGCTCGATCAGCACCTTCATCTCGACGGAGATGTTGGTCAGCTCCAGCGTCGAGGCCTTCGAGCCCAGCGTGTTGGCCTCGCGCAGCAGCTCCTGGATCAGGAAGTCGAGGCGCTTGCCGACTTCGCCGCCCTTGTCCAGCAGGCGGGCGATCTCGTCCAGGTGGGCGCGCAGGCGGGCCAGTTCCTCGGCCACGTCGATGCGGATCGCGTAGGCCGCGGCCTCGTTGATCGCGCGGTCGCGCAACGCCTCGGGCGAGACGGTGTGGGCGGCGTCGACGGCGGCCAGCGCCTCGTTCCAGCGCTCGATGAACTTCTGCTGCTGGCGCTGCACCACCGCCGGGATCAGCGGCTCGGCACGTGCCGCGAGCACGCGAAGCTGGTCGACCCGGTCCATCAGCACCACCACCAGCCGTTCGCCTTCGCGCTCGCGGGCGCGGGCCAGGCCTTCGATCGCGCGCTTCGCAGCGTCGATCGCGGCTTCGTCCAGCCGATCACTGGAGGTGCCGGCGCGGCACCATTGCAGCACCTCGTGCACCGAAAGGCCCTGCGCCTTGGGCAGCCAGCCCTGCACGGTGCTTTCGAGCCGGCCGAGCTGGTTCAACTGGTCGGGCTGCGGGTCGGGCCAGGCGCGCTCGGTGTCGGCGCGCGTGCTCAGCCGCAGTTCGATCTTGCCGCGCCGGAAGCGGGCGACCAGTAGGTCGCGCAGCGCCGGTTCGAGCGAGCGCAACTCGTCCGGCAGGCGGAACCCGAGGTCGAGGAAACGGCCGTTGACGGACCGCAGTTCGACCATCAATCCCTGGCCGCCGGCGGGCAGCGCGCGCGCCGGTTGAAGCTCGGAATTCGGGTCGTTTGCGGGTGTTGATCCAGCGCCTGAGGCGGCACTGGCATAACCGGTCATGCTGTAGACTGGCATGCAGCTTTCGCACTGGCAAAATTCGATTATGTCAAAGCCCAAACCCGCACCGCTGCCGTCGGGCACCGTGGTGGGCGGCTACCAGGTCATCAAGAAGCTCGCCGCCGGCGGCTTCGGCGTGGTCTACCTGGCCGAAGACACCGAACGCCACCTCGTCGCGCTGAAGGAATACCTCCCGTCGTCGCTCGCCGAGCGCTCCGCCGGGGAGCTCACGCCGCGCGTCAAGCCCGAGAAGCAGCCGCTGTACCGCCTCGGCCTGAAGAGCTTCTTCGAGGAAGGGCGCTCGCTCGCGCAGATCTCGCATCCAAGCGTCGTCAGCGTGCTCAACTTCTTCCGCGAGAACGAAACCGTCTACATGGTGATGAACTACCTGCAGGGCGACACGCTGCAGGATTTCATCGTCACCGCGCGCGACCTCAAGCGCGACAAGGTGTTCCGCGAATCGACCATCCGCTCGCTGTTCGACGAGATCCTCAAGGGCTTGCGCATCGTCCACCAGTACAAGATGCTGCACCTGGACATCAAGCCGGCGAACATCTTCATCACCAACGACAACAAGGCGGTGCTGCTGGATTTCGGCGCGGCGCGCGAGGTGCTGTCGAAGGAAGGCAATTTCATCCGGCCGATGTACACGCCCGGCTTCGCCGCGCCCGAGATGTATCGCCGCGACGGCACGCTCGGCCCCTGGACCGACATCTACGCCATCGGCGCCTGTATCTACGCCTGCATGCAGGGCTACCCGCCGAATGACGCGCCCCAGCGCCTCGAGAAAGACCGGCTCGCGCTGAGCCTCTCGCGCCTGCGCAATGTCTATTCCGACAACCTGATCGAAGTCACCGAATGGTGCATGTCGCTCGATCCGCTGTCGCGCCCGCAGAGCGTGTTCGCGCTGCAGAAGGAGCTCTCGCGCGAGACGGAGCGGCGCTACACCAAGCTCAGCTTCGGCGAACGCCTGAAGCTGCAGATTGAAAACCTGACCACCGGCGCCAAGGCCTGACGGGCCGCACGAGCCATGCGCTTCGCCGTCTACCAGATCAGCCGCAAGGGCGGCCGCGAGAAGAACGAAGACCGCATGGGGTACTGCTACACCCGTGATGCCGGCCTGTTCGCGCTGGCCGACGGCATGGGCGGCCACCCCGAGGGCGAGGTCGCCTCGCAGCTCGCGCTGCAGACGCTCGCGGCGCTGTTCCAGCGCGATTCGCGGCCGGTCGTCAGCGATCCGCTGCGCTTCCTACAGGATTCGATCGTCGCCGGCCACCACCAGTTGCTGCGCTACGCCACGCAGAAGGCACTGATCGACACCCCGCGCACGACCGTCGTTGCCTGCCTGCTGCAGGGCAACGCCGCCTACTGGGCGCACTGCGGTGACTCGCGCTTGTACCTGGTGCGCGGCGACAAGCTGGTTGCCCGCACGCGGGACCATTCGTACTCCGAGCTGCAGGAGACGATGTCTCAGGTCGTGCCGATGGGCGAGCGCTTCAACCGCAACGTGCTGTTCACCTGCCTCGGCAGCCCCGGCAAGCCGGTGGTCGACACCGTCGGCCCGCTGCTGCTGCAGCGCGGCGATCGCATCCTGCTGTGCTCCGACGGCCTGTGGGGCACCGTCAGCGATGCGATCATCACCGAGCAGCTCGCGCACCACGCCATTTCCGATGCAGTGCCCGAACTGGTCGAGCAGGCGCTGCGCAACGGCGGCCCGAAATGCGACAACGTGTCGGTGCTGGCCGTCGAGTGGGAGTCCACCGAAACCAGCGAAAGCGGCGCCGGCGTGTCCACGCAGGCGCTCGGCGACGAGGTCTTCGCGTCGACGATCCAGGCCAGCGTGCTCGGTTCCGACGCGCCCGACGACCTCGACGACGCCGAGATCGAGCGCTCGATCCGCGAGATCAACGAGGCCATCCGGCGCTCGTCCCAAAAGAAACCCTGAGGTGGTTCCGATGAGTTTTCAACGCACGCAAGGGCGTGCCGCCGACGCTTTGCGTCCGGTCCGGCTGACCCGACGCTTCACCCGCCACGCCGAGGGATCGGTGCTGGTGGAGTTCGGCGACACGCAGGTTCTGTGCACCGCGTCGGTGGAAGAGAAGGTGCCGCCGTTCCGGCGCGGGTCCGGCGAAGGCTGGGTCACCGCCGAATACGGCATGCTGCCGCGCGCCACCCACACCCGCAGCGACCGCGAGGCCGCGCGCGGCAAGCAGAGCGGCCGCACGCAGGAGATCCAGCGCCTGATCGGCCGTTCACTGCGCGGCGTGTTCGACCTGGCCTTGCTCGGAGAACGCACGATCTCGCTCGACTGCGACGTGCTCCAGGCCGACGGCGGCACCCGCACGGCGGCGATCACCGGCGCCTACGTGGCCGCGCACGACGCGGTGAGCTGGCTGCTGTCGCAGGGCCGCATCGTGCGCTCGCCGATCGTCGATGCGGTGGCGGCGGTGTCGGTCGGCATCGTCGGCGGCACGCCGGTGCTCGATCTCGAGTACGTCGAGGATTCGGCCTGCGACACCGACATGAACGTCGTGATGACCGGCGCCGGCGGCTTCGTCGAGGTGCAGGGCACCGCGGAGGGCGTGGCCTTCAGCCGCGCCGAGATGAACGCGATGCTGCAGCTCGCCGAGAACGGCATCCGCCAGTTGATCGCCGCGCAGCGGGTCGCGCTGGAGGCCTGAACGATGCGGCTGGTGCTCGCGTCGAACAATGCGAAGAAGCTCGTCGAGCTGCAGGCGCTGTTCACGCCGCTCGGGCTGCAGCTCGTCCGTCAGGGCGAACTCGGCATCGGGGAGGCCGAGGAGCCGCACCCGAGCTTCGTCGAGAACGCGCTGGCCAAGGCGCGCCACGCGGCGCTGCACGCCGGCGGCGCGGCGATCGCCGACGACTCCGGGCTCTGCGTCGATGCGCTCGGCGGCGCACCGGGCGTGCTGTCGGCGCGCTACGCGACATTGTTCGGCGGCGCGCGCGACGACGGCGAGAACAACCGGATGCTGTTGCTCAAGCTGGACGGCATGGCCGACCGGCGCGCGCGCTTCGTCAGCGCGCTGGTCGCGGTGCGAAGCGCCGACGACCCCGAGCCGCTGATCGCGATGGGCCGCTGGCCGGGCGAGGTGCTGGTGGCGCCGCGCGGCGACGGCGGCTTCGGCTACGACCCGCTGATGTTCATCCCGGCGCTCGGCCGCAGCGTCGCCGAACTCGACGCGGCGACCAAGAACGCGCACAGCCACCGCGCGATCGCTGCGGCGCAGATGCTCGCGCAGATGCGCGAGACCTGGCACCTTGGCTGACGCGCCGCGGGTTCACGGCGGCGCGGTGCCGATTCCGATCACCGCGTCCACCGCCGACACCCCTCCCGAATCCACCGCCGAGCGCCTTGCCCGCTACACCCGGCTCGGCGTGCTGCGGCTGAACGCGCTGCCGCCGCTGGCGTTGTACGTGCACATTCCGTGGTGCCTGCGCAAGTGCCCGTACTGCGACTTCAACTCGCACGAACCGCGCGAAGCGCCGGACGAAGCGCGCTACCTTGACGCGCTGTGCGCCGACCTCGAAGCCGCGCTGCCCTTCGTCTGGGGCCGGCGCATCGTCAGCGTGTTCATCGGCGGCGGCACGCCCAGCCTGTTCGCGCCCGAATCGATCGACCGGCTGCTGGCCGACATCCGCGCCCGCCTGCCGCTCGAGCCGGGCTGCGAGATCACGCTCGAGGCCAACCCCGGCAGCTTCGAGCGTGACCGCTTCCGCGCCTTTCGCGCCGCGGGCGTCACGCGCCTGTCGGTCGGCGTGCAGAGCTTCGACGACGAGCGGCTGCGCGCGATCGGCCGCGTGCACGACGGCGCGCAGGCCCGCTCGGCGCTGCGCGAGGCGGCCGAGGTGTTCGACGCCTGGAACCTCGACCTGATGTACGCGCTGCCCGGCCAGACGCTGGACGGCCTGCGCGCCGATCTCGACGAGGCGCTGTCCTTCGCGCCGCCACACCTGTCGATCTACCACCTGACGATCGAGCCGAACACGCGCTTCGCGAACGATCCGCCGCCGCTGCCCGATGACGATACCGCGTCCGACATGCTCGACCTGCTGGTCGAACGCGCCGCGGCCGCCGGGCTGGAGCGCTACGAGGTGTCGGCCTTCGCGCGGCCCGGCTGGCGTTGCGTGCACAACCTGAACTACTGGGAATTCGGCGACTACCTCGGCATCGGCGCCGGCGCGCACAGCAAGCTGAGCTTCCCGCACCGCGTCGTGCGGCAGGTGCGCTGGCGCGACCCGGCGACCTACCAGCAGCGGGCGCTGGCTGGCTTTGCGGTCTCGAATGACGAGGAGGTGGCGCGCGCCGCGCTGCCGTTCGAGTTCATGCTGAATGCGCTGCGGCTGCGAGAGGGCTTCGAACTCGCCCGCTTCAACGAGCGCACCGGCCTGCCGCCGAGTGTGCTCCAGCGCGGCCTGGATGCCGCCGAGGCGCGCGGCCTCATCGAGCGCGGGTCCGGCCCCGGGGGCGCGCGGCTGCGCCCGACGCCGCGGGGCTTCGACTTCCTGTCGGACCTGCAGGCGCTGTTCCTGGCGGATTGATCGGGCCCGGCGGCGGTTCTGGCGCCGCGCTGGCACTGGCACCCGCGAGAGCGCCCGCACCCGCACCCGCGAGCGCACCCGCACCCGGCAGCGCACCCGCACCCGCCAGCGCCTGTTCCGACGCCGCCAGTTCGCCCAGCAGCCAGTCGCGCAGCGCATGCACCGGCGGCCAGTCGGCCAGCGCGGCCGGGTAGACGAGGTAGTAGGCCGACGCATCCGGCGCATGGATCGCGCGCGGCGACAGCCGCCGCAGCGTGCCGCTGGCCAGCGCGTCCACCGCCAGCAGTTCGCGCGCGAGCGCGATGCCGATGTCGTGCTCGGTCGCCTGCAGCATCAGGCCGGCGTCGTTGAAGTCGGCCACCGGGCGCGGCTTGGCGGAAACGCCGGCGGATTCGAACCAGCGGCTCCACAGCGCGGCCTCGCCGAGCAGCGGTTCTTCGGCCAGTCCGGCATCGCCCCGACCGCGCAGGCGCTCGGCCGCCGCCGGCGCGCCGACGGCAATCAGCGCCGAATCGATCAGCCGCACTTCGCTCATCCCGGGCCAGCCGCCGCGGCCGGAGCGCACCGCCGCATGGAAGCCCTCACGCTGCAGGTCGACCAGGCGTTGCGTGGCGTCGACCTCCATCGCCAGCGCCGGGTGGCGGCGCCGCCAGCTCGCCATGCGCGGCAGCAGCCAGCGCTGCGCGAACGACGGCAGCACGGTGACGCGCAACCGCTGCTCGTCGCCGCCGGCCACCGCGGCGGCCGTGCGCAGGCCCTCGTCCAGCGTCGCCAATGCCGCCTCGGTGGCCGCCACCAGCGCCTGCCCGGCCGCGTTCAGCACGATGCGCCGGCCGCGCCGCTCGAACAGCGCGAAGCCGATCTGCTCCTCCAGCAGGCGGATCTGCTGGCTGACCGCGCTGTGCGTCAGGTGCAGCGACTGCGCTGCCGCGCGCAGGTTGCCGAGCTGCGCCACGGCGCGCAGTGCGGGCAGGGTCTGGAGCGGCAGGCGGGCCATGTTGGATATTCTGGCTTACCAATATGGTCGGAACTCATCGATTTTCGGCGAGGGATTGGTTGCCTATGCTTACCAGCACACCCATCCTGAACCGCTGGAGCACACGATGAACTCCCACACGATCGGACGCCCGCTGCCGTTGTACCGCCCGTGGCCGCGGCGCCTGCTGGAAGACCTCGGCGGGGCGCTCGGACGCGCGTGGCAAGGCCTGCGTGCGGCACGCGAAGCGCGCCTGGACGACGATGCGCTGGCCGGCATCGACCCCGCGACACTGGCCGACATCGGCGCGCCGCAGAGAGTGCAGGAGCGCGCCCGCCTGCTGCGCGAACGCCAGGCGTTCGAGCGCGACCTGATGCGCATCGGCAGCGAGGGGGGCTCGACGCGCTACTTCTGATGCTGCCGTGCGCGCCGTGGACGACGGCGACGCCGGCCTCGGGGCCGCGCCGCGGCGTGGCCGTCGCCCGGGTCAGACCCGGTTCAGCGACATCCCGGCCGTCGAGCGCAGCCGCTCGATCAGCTTCGGCGCGATCTGGTTCAGCGGCAGCACCTCGTGCGCGGCGCCGCAGGCGATCGCCTCGCGCGGCATGCCGAAGACGACGCAGCTTGCCTCGTCCTGCACGTAGTTGTAGCTGCCGGCGTCGCGCATTTCCTTCATCGCGCGGGCGCCGTCGGCGCCCATGCCGGTCAGCATCAGGCCGATCGCGTTCGGGCCGACGACGCGCGCCGCCGAGCGGAACAGCACCTCGACCGACGGCTTGTGGCGGTTCACCGGCTCGCCGTCCTGCACGCGGGCGATGTAGTTCGCGCCGCTGCGCTCCACGCTCAGGTGCAGGCCGCCCGGCGCCAGGTAGCCGTGGCCGGGCAGGATGCGCTCGCCGTCGCGCGCCTCGGCGACGCGGATCTTGCACAGCCCGTCCAGCCGCGCCGCGTAGCTCTTCGTGAAGCCCGGCGGCATGTGCTGCGTGATCACGACGGCCGGGCCGTCGGCCGGCAGGTTGACCAGCACTTCCTTCGTCGCCTCGGTGCCGCCGGTGGAGGCGCCGATGAAGATCAGCTTCTCGGTCGACAGCCGGCCCAGGCCGGCCACCGCCGGCCGCGGCGCCGCCGGGGCGGTGCTCGGCGCCTTGTGGCGCACCTGCGCCTTGGCGGCGATGCGGATCTTGTCGGTGATGTCCTGCGCCAGCAGGCGCAGCCCGTCGACGACGCCGATCTTCGGCTTGGCGACGAAATCGATCGCGCCCAGTTCCAGCGCGCGCAGAGTGACCTCGGCGCCGCGCTCGGTCAGCGTGGACACCATCACCACCGGCATCGGCCGCAGCCGCATCAGCTTGGACAGGAAGTCCAGGCCGTCCATGCGCGGCATCTCGACGTCCAGCGTGATCACGTCGGGGTTGGTCTGGCGGATCATCTCGCGCGCGACGTAGGGGTCGCTCGCCGCGCCGACGCATTCCATGTCGGGCTGGCGGTTGACGATCTCGGTCAGCAGGCTGCGCACCAGCGCGGAATCGTCGACCACCACGACGCGGGTCTTGGCCATTCGTTGTTCTCCTGGTTGGGTCGTCGCCGGGTTCAGAACAGGTCCACCGATCCGGCGGCCGGGTTCGGCGCGACGCTGCGCTGCGCGGCGGCGCGGTCCTGCGCCACCAGCGCGTCGACATTGGTCGGCGCCAGCCGCTTGACCATCGCCTTGCCGCTGGCCGGCAGGAAGCAGACCTTGCGCGGGTAGATGTCGAGCACGTCCTTGGACACCACCGGGATGCGCTCGGTCTTCAGGTAGTCGAGCACGAAGCGGGTGTTGCGCTCGCCGACGTTGATCGTGTTCATGCCGCTGATCACCTGGCCGCCGCCGAACACCTTGGCTTCCAGGTTCCCGCGCGTCGCGCCGCGCTTCATCATCTCGTTGATCAGCAGCTCCATCGCGTACGAGCCGTAGCGCCCGCTGGAACCGCCGGAGTCCATCGAGCCGCCGTCGGGCAGCATGAAGTGGTTCATGCCGCCGACCTTGGCGACGCGGTCCCACAGGCAGGCGGCGATGCACGAGCCCAGCGTGGTCATGATCAGCAGGTCTTCGGTGTCGACGAAGTACTCGCCCGGCAGGATCTTGACGGCGTCGTTCTTGAAGTGCGCGTCGTAGTAGAAGAACGAGGCCTCGCCGGGGCGGCGCGGGGCGGACTTCAGCGCCGACAGCCGGTGACTCGGCCGCAGGACCGAGGCTCCCGGAGGGCTTCCCGCGGTGGCGGGCGCGGAGGAGTTAGCCAATGCCATGGTGGTCGTTTCGTCGGCGTCGGCCGTCCTGGGTTGAGATGCCGGGCGGCGGCCTTACAGCCGCTCGTAGATCGTCTTGCCGCGCAGGCGGAACAGGTCGCGCGAGTCGGTGAAGTTCTCCGAATGGCCGACGTACAACAGGCCGCCCGGCTTCATCACGCCGTGGATGCGCTCGAGCACGCGGCGCTGCGTCGGCGAGTCGAAATAGATCATCACGTTGCGGCAGAACACGAAATCGAACGGCTCGCCGAGCGACCAGCGCGCGTCCATCAGGTTGTGCACGCGGAATTCGATGCCGCGCGCCAGCTCGGGCTTGATGCGGATCTGCCCGGCGTTCGGGCCGGTGCCGCGCAGGAAGTGGCGGCGCAGCCGCTCCGGTGACAGGCCGCGCGCATCGGCCGGGTAGACGCCGCGCGCCGCGGTGGTCAGCACCTTGGTGTCGATGTCGCTGGCCAGCAGCGTGGCGCCGTGGCCGCTGCCCAGCGCCTCGGCCAGCGTCATCACGATCGAGTACGGTTCCTCGCCGGTCGAAGCGGCATTGCACCAGACGCGGATCGGCTTGCCGGCGCGCGCCTTCAGGTCGTCGGCGAATTCGCGGAAGTGGTGCTCCTCGCGGAAGAACGAGGTCAGGTTGGTCGTCAGGCAGTTGACGAACTCCTGCCATTCGCGCTCGGCGGCGGCGCCGGTGGCCTGCTCCAGCGACTGCAGGTAGGCGGCGAACGAGCGCTCGCCGGTCTCGCGCAGCCGGCGCGACAGGCGGCTGTACACCATCGCCTGCTTGCCCGCGTGCAGGCTGATGCCCGCGCGCTGGTAGATCAGCGTGCGCACGCGCTCGAAATCGGCCGGCCCGAAGCTGAATTCGGGGTCGTGACCCGCGCCGTCCGGCGCAAGGGCGGACGGCATCGCGCGGACGGCGGACTGGGCTGCGTTCATCGGGTCTCCGGGATCGGGATTCTGTTCGTGCGGCAGGCGACGTCCCCGGTCTGCCTGTGCCGCCGTCAGGTTATCGGTGCGAGCGCGGTGGTCTTGAGCCGCCGGCAGGGGGCACGCAGGGCCGCGGCAGGGCGCGAACTGGCGCGTATTCACCGGCCAGTTCGTCCCTGTGCGTGGTTGGCGCGCTGCTAGACTGCGCCGCACTCCCCGGCATCGGCACCGCAAATCCGCGGCGCGGACCGCCGGCGGCTCCCCAAGCCCGCCCCGAAGTCCGAAGTCCGACGTCCGTGCCAGCCTCCGCCGCCCGCGCGCATTCGCCGACGCCCCTGCAACTGCAGGGCGCGCTGCAATTGCTGGCACAGGCCGGGCGTGCGCTGCCTGACGATGCGAAACCCGGTTCGCCGGCGTGGATGCAGGCGCTGATCGACGCGCTGTGCGAGCTGTCCAGCCGCGACCCGCTGACCGGCTTGGCGAACCGCAGGCAGTTCGAGATGGCGATCGCCGGCGAGATGGACCGCGTCGCCCGCGCCGGCGAACCGGCGCTGATGCTGCTGGCCGACATCGATCACTTCAAGCGCGTCAACGACACCCACGGCCATGCGGCCGGTGACGCGGTGATCCGCGAAGTGGCGCGGGCGCTCGGCGAGTGCGTGCGCCCGATGGACACCGTGGCCCGCTACGGCGGCGAGGAGTTCGCGATCATCCTGCCCAACTGCCCGCCGGCGTTCGGCGAGATGGTGGCCGAGCGCGTGCGCACGCGGGTCGAGCGGCGGCCGGTGCGGGTGACGCCGGAGCTCGAGATACCGGTCACGATCAGCATCGGCGGCGCATTCGCGCCGCAGTGGGTGCGCTCGTCGCCGGCGCTGTGGATCGAGCGTGCCGACCGGCAGCTCTACCGTGCCAAGACCGAAGGACGCAACCGTTCCTGCCTCGAGCTGCCGACGATGCTGGACGTCAGCGCCGAGGAGAAGGGGCTGCTGTTCGGCACCTCCCAGTTCCAGGATATCGAATGAGTACGCCAGCCAGCCAGGCCCCCAAGGCGCGAGCGCGCATCACCGCGGTGACCAGCGGCAAAGGCGGCGTGGGCAAGACCTTCCTGTCGGCCAACCTCGCCGCGGCGCTGACGCGTCGCGGCGAGCGCGTGCTGGTGCTCGATGCCGACCTCGGCCTCGCCAACCTCGACGTGCTGCTGAACCTGTACCCGAAGATCACGCTGCACGACGTGTTCACCGGCCGCGCGCAGCTCGACGAGGCGATCATCCCGGCGCCCGGCGGCTTCCACGTGCTGCTGGCCGGCTCCGGGCTGGTGGAGTACTCGCGGCTGACGCCCGAGGTGCGCGAACAGCTCCTCGACATCATCGAGAAGGTGGCGCCCCGCTTCGACCGCGTGCTGCTCGACACCGGCGCCGGCATCTCCGACGTGGTGCTGTACACCGTGTCGCTCGCCGACGAGGTGATGGTCGTCGTCACGCCCGAGCCGACCTCGATGACCGACGCCTACGCGACGATCAAGGTGCTGGCCGCGCAGCAGCAGCGCGACGTGATCCGGCTGGTGGTCAACCAGGTGTCTCGCCTGGGCGAGGGGCGGGCGATCCGCAACCAGCTCCAGACCGTGATCGACAAGTACGTGAACGCCGCCCGGGCGGTCAAGCTGCGGCTGGACCTGCTCGGCGACGTGGCCGCCGACCCGGCGGTGCGCGAGTCGATCCAGCGCCGCCAGCTCCTGCTCGAGACGCTGCCCGGCAGCGCCGCTGCCAAGGCGATCGGCGCCGTGGCGGACCGGTTGATCGGGAGCTGACCGGCGGCTGGTCGGCGCTCGCCCGGCGCTCATCCGGCGCTCATCCGGCGCTCATCCGGCGCTCATCCGGCGCTCATCCCGCGTTTGGCCGGTCGGCGGAAACCGGCCTGGCGCCGGCCCCGCCTCAGGCCCCCAGCCCGCGCAGCACGTCGTAGCAGGCGCCCATCGTGTGGTAGTCGGTCTTGCCGGCCGGGCTCTTCTCATCGCTGATCTTGCGGTTGTCGGGCGTCAGGATGCGGTACCAGGCGCCATATCGGTGGTCGACCAGGTGCGCCCAGGCGTAGGCCCAGATGCGGTCGTACCAGGCCCAGTAGCCCGCGTCGCCGGTGCGCAGCGCGAGCAGCGCCGCCGCGGCGAAGCTCTCGGCCTGTACCCAGAAATACTTGTCGCCGTCGCACAGCTCGCCGCCCGGCGCGAAGCCGTAGACCAGGCCGCCGTTCGCCTCGTCCCAGCCGTGGCGCATCGCGGTGTCGAAGAAGTGCCGCGCCCGGCCGACGATCCAGTCCGGCCGCTCCGCCTCGGGCAGGCGCGCCTCCAGCTGCATCAGGAGCTTGGCCCATTCGGTCAGGTGGCCGGTCTGATAGCCCCAGGGGCGGAAGATGTTGGTGCGGTCGTTCTTGTTGTAGTCCCAGTCGACCGACCAGTCGGCGCGGTAGTGCTCCCACACCAGCCCCCCGGCCAGCGCGGCCTGCCGGCCGGTGACCGATTCGGCCAGCAGCAGCGCGCGGTCCAGGTAGCGGCGCTCGCCGGTGGCGTCGTGCGCCGCGAGCATCGCCTCGCAGGAGTGCATGTTGGCGTTCTGGCCGCGGTAGCTGCCGACCTGCCAGTCGGGCGTGGCCTCGTCGGCGTACAGGCCCTGCATCGATTCCCAGAAGCGCCGCTCCATCAGCTCGAAGGTGGCTTCCAGCCCGGCCGCCGCCTCGCTGACGCCCGCCAGCAGCGCGTGCGCATGCGCCAGCAGCACGAACGCGAGGCCGTAGCAGTGGTTGGTGCCGTCCTGCACGGACGCGCGGCCGTCGTGCCAGTCGATCTGCCAGGCGTAGCCGCCCTGCGGCTGCGCGTGCGCGCCGGCCAGGAAGGCGAGGCCGTGGCGCACGCCGTCGCGGTAGTGCTCGCCGCCGAAGCGCCGGAACGCCATCGCGTGGTTGAAGACGAAGCGCGTGCTGCTGACCAGGTGGCGGGTGCGCCGGTCGTAGACGCTGCCGTCGTCCTTGTAGAAGTGGAAGAAGCCGCCGCTCGGGTCGCGGCAGCGGTCGTCGTAGAACGACAGCGTGTGGCGGATGTGACCGAGCAGGAAGGCCGGGTCGCGGAAGCTCGCGACGGCCGGTGCGCCGCCGTTCGTGAGGTCGGTGCTCAGGCCCATGCGGCGAGCCCCATCTGGCGGCGGCCGAGCAGCGACAGGTCGTCGAGCATCGCGCGGCCCTGGAAGTCGACCTCGTAGTCCTCGGGGGCGAAGTCCGGGCTGCTGCGGCCTTCGAGGAAGGCGGCGGCCTGCTTCTGCAGGAAGGCGGCGTTCTTGTCGCACCAGGGCGCCGCGCCGATGTAGATCACGTTGCTGTAGCCCTGGCCGCGGTGCTCGTCCTCGACGGCGTGGATGATGTCCGAGTGCCACCAGATGGTGTCGCCGGGCTCCATCTGCGGGATCGACACCAGCGCCTCCAGCAGCTCGCCGTGCCACTGCGGCGAGGCGCTGAGCGCGCGGCCGGGCTGCGCGCCGCAGAGCTCGCCCTCCGGCACGTCCGGCTGCAGCGCGCGCAGCAGCATCCACGGCATCGTCTTGGCGATCGGCACCAGGCGGAGCGTGCCGTCGCCAGGGCCCTGGCGGGTCAGCGCGGTCCAGCCCTGGAAGGTGCGGAAGGCCGAGCACACGGCGGGCGAGGGGATCTCGCGGGTGCGCGTGCGGCCGTCGGCGTCGAAGGGGTCGAAGGCGAGCGGGTCGCCGTGGATCACCTCGCGGTACAGGTGGTGGAAGCTCGGCTCGCACCAGCGCTCGACCGAGCCGCCGTCGGAGTGCGGCGAGAGCCCGAGCGTCGCGTCGCCCGGCTCGCGGCGGCGCACGCGGTCGGCGTAGTTGGCCTGGCGGTCGGGGTCGAAGAAGCGCACGCCGTCCTTCTCGAAGGTCCACAGCCGGTTCAGCCAGGCGCGCGTGGCGGCCATCGATTCGCCCTGGCGCGCCATCATCTGCGGCCGAGACCAGTAGACGCCGTAGATTTGCGGCCGCCCGGAGGCGAGGGTGCTGAAGTACTTGTCGATGCCGGCCTTCTCCTTGGCGCGCTCGAGGTAGTGGTTGTCGTCGAGGTAGCGGCCGATCTCGTCGTTCCATTCGCCGGCCTGGGCCGCGTCGTACACGCCGCGCACGACGACGCAGCCGCGCCGCCGGATGCGGGCGATGCTCTCCGGCGGCACGCGGCCGGTGGCCACGTCGGCGTAGGCGATCTGCGGCACCGCGCCGCCGGCGGCCTGCTCCTCGCGCACCGCGGCGACCTCGTCCTTCAAGGCGCGGGTCAGCGTGGCGTAGCGGCCGGCCAGGTCCGGCACGGTGGCGCGCAGGTGGCGTTGGGCTTCGACGACGGCGCGCGGCACGTCCTTCATCCAGTCTTCCATGGCGTGGTCCTTTTCGAGGGCTGTGCGGCTCGGCCGGTGCCGGATCCGCGGGCGGCGCCTAGTTCAGCCGTTTGCCGCTGGCGCTGTCGAACACATGCACCGCCTCGGGCGGCACGTGCACACGCACCGACGCGCCGGGCTCGAGCGTGGGCAGCCCGGCCATGCGCACGGTGGCTTCGGCGTGGCCGAGGTCGACCAGCGCGTAGGTCTCCGGGCCGGTCGGCTCGACCAGCGACACCTTGCCCGCGAGCTGGCCGTCGGCGCGCAGTTCCAGGTCTTCGGGGCGCACGCCGACGGTGACGTCGGTGGCGCTGCCGGACTTCAGGCTGCCGATCGCCACGCCGTCGGGCAGGCGCAGGCTGCCGTCGGCGCTGCGCCTGGCCTGGAAGGTGTTGATCGACGGCGAGCCGATGAATTCGGCGACGAACAGGTTGGCCGGCCGCGAGTACAGCTCCAGCGGCGTCGCGAGCTGCTGGATCAGGCCGTCCTTCAGCACCGCGATGCGCGTGCCCAGCGTCATCGCCTCGACCTGGTCGTGGGTGACGTAGATCGTCGTCACGCCGGTGCGCATGTGCAGCCGCTTGATCTCCGCGCGCATGTCCACGCGCAGCTTGGCGTCGAGGTTGGACAGCGGCTCGTCGAACAGGAAGAGCTGCGGGTGGCGCGCCAGCGCGCGCCCGATCGCCACGCGCTGCCGCTGCCCGCCGGAGAGCTGGCGCGGGCGGCGCGTCAGCAGGTGGTCGATCTGCAGCATTGCCGACACCTCCTTGACCGTCTTCTCGCGCTCCTCCTTGCCCACCTTGCGCATCTCCAGCGGGAACGCGATGTTGTCGGCCACGCTCATGTTCGGGTAGAGCGCGTAGCTCTGGAACACCATCGAGATGTTGCGGTCGGCGGGTTCGGCGTCGGTGATGTCGGTGCCGCCGAGCACGATGCGCCCGCCGCTCGGCTCCTCCAGCCCGGCGACCAGGTTCATCAGCGTGCTCTTGCCGCAGCCCGAGGGGCCGACCAGCACCAGGAACTCGCCGTCCGGTAGGTGGATGTCGATCTCGTGCAGCACGCGCGTGCTGCCGAAGGTCTTGTGGATGCCCTTGAGCGCGAGGTCAGCCATGGGAGCGGGCCTCCGGCGTGCGGGGAGAGTGGTGGAGCGTCATGCTTATCCCTTGACCGAGCCGGCCATCAGGCCGCGCACGAAGTACTTGCCCGACAGCACGTAGACCACCAGCGTCGGGATCGCCGCGATGAACGCACCGGCGAAGTGCACGTTGTATTCCTTGACCCCGGTGGAGCTGTTGACCAGGTTGTTCAGCGCCACGGTGATCGGGAAGGAGCTGTAGTCGCTGAACGAGGCACCGAACAGGAAGTCGTTCCAGATGTTGGTGAACTGCCAGATCACCGCCACCACCAGGATCGGCGCGCTGTTGGGCAGCAGCAGGCGCCAGAAGACGCGGAAGAAGCCGGCGCCGTCCATGCGCGCCGAGCGCACCAGCTCGGGCGGGAAGGCGGCGTAGTAGTTGCGGAAGAACAGCGTCGTGAAGCCGATGCCGTAGACCACGTGCACCAGCACCAGCCCCGGCACGGTGCCGGCCAGCCCGAGCAGGCCGAGCGTGCGCGCCATCGGGATCAGCACGATCTGGAACGGGATGAACACCGAGAACAGCAGCAGCGCGAAGATCAGCCCCGCGCCGCGCACCTTGAACTGCGTCAGCACGTAGCCGTTGAACGAGCCGAACACCGCCGACAGCAGCACCGCCGGCACCACCATCAGGAACGAGTTGATGAAGTAGGGCTTGAGGCCGGTGGCCTGCACGCCGATCTGCGCGGTGCTCCAGGCCTGCGCCCAGGGTTCGAGCGAGGGCGACTGCGGCAGCGCCATCAGGTCGCCGCCGCGGATCTCGTCGAGCGGCTTGATCGAGTTGACCACCATCACGTAGATCGGCAGCAGGAACAGGATCGCGAGGTAGCCCAGCACCACGTACAGCAGCACGCGGGCGACGGTGGCGGAGGTGCTGCGCTTAGCCATGGCTGGACTCCTGGCGCAGCTCGCGCAGGATGTACGGGATCACGACGATCGCGATCGCGAACAGCATCAGCACCGCGCTGGCCGCACCGATCGCCATCTCGTTGCGCGTGAAGGAGTACTGGTACATGAACAGCGAGGGCAGCCAGGTGGCGCGGCCGGGACCGCCGTTGGTCAGCGCGATCACCAGGTCGTAGGACTTGATGGCCATGTGCGCCAGGATCACGAAGGCCGAGATGAAGCTCGGCCCGAGCTGCGGGAAGACGACGCGCTTGTAGATCTGCCAGGTCTTGGCGCCGTCGAGCCGGGCCGCGTTCATCACCTCGCTGTCGACGCCGCGCAGGCCGGCCAGGAACAGCGCCATCACGAAGCCGGAGGTCTGCCACACGGCGGCGATCACGACGCAGTAGATGGCGAGGTCGCTGTCCTTGACCCAGCCGAACGCGAAGCTCTCCCAGCCCCACCCGCGCAGCGTGCGCTCGAGGCCGATGCTCGGGTCCATCACCCACTTCCAGGCGGTGCCGGTGACGATGAACGACAGCGCCATCGGGTACAGGAAGATCGAGCGGAAGGCCGACTCGGCGCGGATCTTCTGGTCGATCAGCACCGCGAGCGCCAGCCCCAGCGTGGCGCAGCACACGATGTACAGAGTCGCGAAGATGCCCAGGTTCTTGACCGACACCTCCCAGTTGCCGAGCCCCATCAGGCGCGAGTACGCCTCGGGCCCGGCCCAGGTCATGTTGGGCATGATCGTCGACGCGGTGAACGACAGGTACACCGTGAACGCGATGTAGCCGTAGACGCAGGCGCCGATCAGCACCACGCTGGGCGACAGCACGGCCTTGGCGATGAACGGGGACTGTTTCATGCGCGGGGCATCGTGGGGCGGAGGGGGTCGCCGGCCCCCGGGCCGCCGAGTGCGGCGGCCCGGGGCGGGTCGAAACGCTGGAGCCGGTGGGATGCCCAGGCCCCGCGGGCGGGGCCCGGGAGGCGCCCGCTCAGTTCGCCGCGGCGGCGACCATCTCCTTGACCGCGGCCTTGCTGTCGATCTGGCCGTTGAAGTGGCGCGTGATCACGTCGTAGAAGGCGTTCTTGATCGACGCCGGCACCGCGTGGCCGTGTGCCATCGAGCCGACCAGCGTGCCCTTGGTGTTGGCCTCGGCCAGGTCCTTGATCGCCTTCTTGCCGCAGTCGTCGAACGCGGTGTCGGGCACGTCGGTGCGGGCCGGCGCCGAGCCCTTGACGACGTTGAACGCCGACTGGAAGCCCGGTTCCTCGATCGCGCTGGCCAGCAGCTTCTGCGCGGCGATCTTGTCGGCGCCCGAGACCTTGAACATCGCGAACTGGTCGGAGTTGAAGCTGACGTTGCCCTGCGTGCCGGGGAAGCGGAAGCACAGGAAATCGACCCCCGGCTTCTTCTTGGCGTTGATGAACTCGCCCTTGGCCCAGTCGCCCATGATCTGGAAGCCGGCCTTGCCGCTGATCACCATCGCCGAGGCGAGGTTCCAGTCGCGGTTGGAGAAGTCCTTGTCGACCAGCTTGCGGATCTGCGCGAAGCGCTCGAAGCTCTTGAGCATCGTGTCCGACCCGAGCGCGGCCTTGTCCTTCTGCACGAAGGCCTTGCGGTAGAAGTCGATGCCGCCGGTGGTCATCACCACGCTCTCGAACACCGTGGCGTCCTGCCAGGGCTGGCCGCCGTGCGCGATGGCGACGAAGCCGGCCTTCTGCACCTTGTCGGCGGCGGCCATGAACTCGTCCCAGTTGGCGGGCGGCGTGGTGACGCCGGCCTTGGCCAGCACCTCCTTGTTGGCCCAGACCCAGTTGGTCGAGTGCACGTTGACCGGCGCGGCAACCCACTTGCCGTCGTACTTGGAGAACGCCTGCAGCGCCTTCGGCACCACCTTGTCCCAGTTCTCCTTGGTGGCCACGTCGTTCAGGTCGGCCAGCACGCCCTGCTTGGCCCAGTCCTGGATGTCGAAGCCGAGGAACTGCACGGCGGTGGGCGGGTTGCCGGCCGTGACGCGGGCGCGCACCGCGGTCATCGCCGCCTCGCCGCCGCCGCCGGCCACCGGCATGTCGTTCCACTTGACGCCCTGCTTCTCCAGGTTCTGCTTCAGCACGTTCAGCGCCGCGGCCTCGCCGCCGGAAGTCCACCAGTGCAGCACCTCGACGCTCTGCGCCATCGCGCCTGCCGCACCGAGCATCAGGCTCACGCCGAGAGCCACTGACTTGATCCGCATTTCCGTCTCCTGTGTGTTGTTCCGAAATCCTGCGATCGGTGGCCGGGCGCCGTTGGCGGGCGCTCCACCGTCACAGCGGCGAGGATAGGAGCGGGCTTGGCCCGTCTGTACGGGATATTCCCGGGCCGGAGTCAACGCTGCAGCCGAAACAAGCCACCGCGGGTTCCCGGGTGGCGTTCACCCTTCACCGGCGGTGCTCTGCCGCACCACGAGGCGCACCGGCAGCGTGATCTCCTGCGGCATGTCGTCGCCGTGCAGCGCCAGCTCGACACCGGTGCGGCCGAGCAGCTCGGGGTCGACGTGCAGCGTGGTCAGCGGCGTGGTCGCGAAGCCGGCGGCCGGGATGTCGTCGAAGCCGACGATCGCCAGGTCCTGCGGCACGCGCAGCCCGGCCTCCCGGCAGACGCGCAGCACCGCCAGCGCCGCGCTGTCGTTGTAGGCGAAGACGGCGTCCGGCCGCTCGCGCAGCCGCAGCAACTGGCGCATCGCGACCTCGGCGCCCTGGTCATGCCCGAGCCCGGGCGGCGCCACCACTTCCAGGTCGGGGTCGGCGAGCATGCCGGCCTCGAAAAGTGCGCGCCGGTAGCCCTGCTCGCGCTCGCGGATGCTGAAGTGGGCGAGCGAGCCGGCCAGGTAGGCGATGCGGTGGCGGCCGGTCTCGATCAGGTGGCGCGTCGCGAGGTGGCCGCCGGCGACGTTGTCCGGATTGACCGAGCGCATGCCGGGCATCCAGTAGTCGACCAGCGCCATCGGCAGCTCCATTCCGGCCAGCAGCGCCAGCAACTCGGGCTCGAAGTAGCCGGCGGCGACCAGCGCGTCCGGCTCGTGCAGGCGGATCTGGTCGCGCACCGGGTCCGCCGGGCCGGTGGCCAGCAGCGTGGGTGCGGCGCCCAGTTCGCGGCAGGCCTCCTCCACGCCCTGCAGCACGTGCGAGAAGAACGGGTTGGTCGAGAAGCTGCTGTGCTGGCGGTGCAGCAGGAAGACGAGGCGCTTGACCTTGTCGCCGCGCAGCCGCTCGGCGTCGTAGCCGAGGCGGCGCGCGGTTTCGCGCACGTGGCGCCGCGTGTCGTCGGACAGGCCGCGCTGGTTCTTCAGTGCGCGCGACACGGTGCCGATGGACACGCCGGCGGCCAGTGCCACGTCGCGGATCGTGACCGGCATCGTGCTCGGAGTCTCAGTCTCTCAGCGCGGCGGCAGCGGCCGGGCGCGCAGCTCGGAGTGCAGCACCCAGGCCCGGCCCGGCTCCAGCGCGATGCCGGTGCGCGACGCGAGCGGATGCGCGGGCGGCGGCACGGCGACGCGCCCGAGGTCGAACGGGCCGTTCACCGGTTCCAGCCCGATCGCCAGGTGGCGCCCGTTCCACGGCGGCGCGCTGCGGCCGCGGTGGCTGACCCAGAGCATCAGGTCGGGCAGCGCGGCGCGGTCCCAGTCGATCTCGAGGCTCCAGCCGAGGTCGAGGTAGTCGGCTCGCGCCGGGCCGGTCAGCGCGGGCAGTTGAAGCAGCTCCTCGGTGTCGAACGGCAGCGGGTAGCGGGACAGGTCCAGCGTGGCGGCCGGGTTGGCGTCCGGCCTGGTGCCCGGTGTGGTGTCCAGCGTGGCGCCGCCCGCGAGCGGCGCGGCCGACAGCTCCGCGAAAGATTCTCCCGGCGCCAGCCGCGACACGCCGGGCTCGGCCGGCACCGGGTAGCTGCAGGCCGGCGCGGCGTGCGGCAGGTGCAGTGCGACGCGGCCCGCGTCCAGCCGCAGCGTCGGGTGAAGCGCGATCGGCAGCCGGCAGGGGCGGCGCACCTCGACTTCCAACGTGCAGTGCAGCGCCGGCGCATTCGGCAGGGCGCTGACCGTGCGGATCAGGCGGCGCACCGGGCTGGTCTCGGGGTAGTCGATCGCGAGCCGGAGCGACAGCGCATCGGGCGGCTCCAGCCAGGTCCAGTCGTGGTTCGAGCCGTGGCCGTGGCCTTCGGCGTCGTCCGGCTCGCGCGGCGTCCAGCCGGCGGGCAGGCCGGCGGGGCGGTCGGTGCGGCCGAAGGGCACGCAGGGCCAGTCGCCGCGCAGCCGGCGCAGGATGCCGGGCAGCGCGTCGGACCCGGGCTCGTCGGCCCAGGGTGCGACCTGCAGCGGGGAGAAATCGGCATGGCCGGGCGCGCGGAAGACGACCGGCGCCAGCATCGCGCCCAGGCGCTGCAGTTCGGCCTCGCCGTGGGGCCAGGCGAGGCGCCGCACGGCGTCGCCGGGCGCGGCCGGGGCGCCGCGGCGCCGGTAGTCGACGAAACGATAGGCGGGACGCCCGTCACCGCCGGCGTGCTCGGCGCGGCCGGTCTCGATGAAATCCTCCCGCCGCCACGGCGGGAAGAAGGTGTCGGCGTCGTAGTCGGCGTCGACTTCGGTCAGCAGCAGTTCGTCGGCCCGGGGCAGCGCGAGCGCGTAGACCTCGGCGCCGCCGATCACGAACACCTTGGGCACCGCGCCGGCCCGCGCGATCGCGTCGTCGAGCGAGGCGGCACGCTCGGCGCCGGCGGCCTGCCAGGCCGGGTTGCGGCTGATCACCAGGCTGCGGCGGCCCGGCAGCGGGCGGCCGATCGAATCCCAGGTCCGCCGCCCCATGATCAGCGGCGAACCCATGGTCAGCCGCTTGAAGCGCTGCAGATCCTCGGGCAGGCGCCAGAGCAGCGCGTTGTCGCGGCCGATCGCGCCGTTGCGGGCGACGCCGGCGATCAGGCAGACGAGGGGGCGGTCCGGTCGGTTCATCGCGCGGATTCTCGCAGCGGCGGGTCGGGTCGGACTCTCCATGCGGAAACGCCCGGCCGCCCGAGGTGTCCTCATCCCCCGCGAGGGGGCGGACGACGCAAGGCGCGTCGTCCTGGGGGCGCTCTCAACGCGCCGACGCCGCCTCCTTGCCCTGCGCCAGATGCTCCTGCATCAGCCGGCGCACGCGCTCGGCGTCGCGCGCCCGCAGCGCGGCGACGATCTCGCGGTGCTCGGCCAGCGAGGCGTCCAGCCGGCCCTCGCGAAACAGCGAGTGATGGCGGTACAGCTTCATCACCCGCCGCAGGTCGGCGACCATCTGGTTGCGCCAGCGGTTGCCGGCGATGTCGAGCAGGCGCAGGTGGAACTGCTCGTTGGCGGCGAAGAAGGCGTCGCGGTCGGTGACGGTGTCTTCGAGCCGCTGGTGCAGCGCCGCCAGTTCGTCGATCTGCGCGTCGCTGGCGTCGCGCGCCACCGCGGCGCCGGCGTCGCTTTCGAGCAGCGCGAGCAGGTGGAACACCTCCGCCAGGTCGCGTTCGGACACCTCGGTGACATAGGCGCCGCGGCGCAGCTTCATCGTCACCAGGCCCTCGGAGGCCAGCACCTTCAGCGCCTCGCGCAGCGGCGTGCGGCTGATGCCGAATTCGGTGGCGAGCGATTGCTCGTCGATCCAGCTGCCCGGGGCCAGGCTGTGCGCCAGGATGCGCTCGCGCAGGCGCTCGGCGACGCGCTCGTACAGCGCGCCGTCGTTCAGGCGGGCGGCCGGCGCCGTGGTGGGTGCAGCCGCCGGTGCGGCAGCGCCGGACGCACCGGCGCCGCCCGGCGTGGCAGGGATGGCCTGAGTGGCGGGCGCGTTGCGGACGGCAGAAACTCTGGTCAAGCGCGCTCCTTCTTACGTATAATTCAATTTTGAATTATGGGCGCATCGGGAGGGGTCGGCAAGCCGGCAAACCCGTAGTTGCAGCCGTTCCGCCACTCGCCACCAGCCACACGGGGCCCTCGATCCATGTCTTCCGACGACGCCATCCTGAATTCGCAGTCTCTCGCCGCCTGGGAAAGGGCGGCCGCCAAATCCGCCCCCGGCGGCCGGCTCGAGGCCCTGAACTGGCAGACGCCCGAAGGCATCACCGTCAAGCCGCTGTACACCGCGGCCGACCTGGCCGGCCTGCCGTACACCGACACGCTGCCCGGCTTCGCGCCGTTCATCCGCGGGCCGCAGGCCACGATGTATGCGGCGCGGCCGTGGACGATCCGCCAGTACGCCGGCTTCTCCACCGCCGAGGCCTCGAACGCGTTCTACCGCAAGTCGCTCGCCGCCGGCGGGCAGGGGGTGTCGGTGGCGTTCGACCTGGCCACCCACCGCGGCTACGACAGCGACCACCCGCGCGTCACCGGCGACGTCGGCAAGGCCGGCGTCGCGATCGACAGCGTGGAGGACATGAAGATCCTGTTCGACGGCATCCCGCTCGACAAGGTCAGCGTGTCGATGACGATGAACGGCGCGGTGCTGCCGGTGCTCGCCGGCTACGTGGTGGCGGCCGAGGAGCAGGGCGTGCCGCAGGACCAGCTCTCCGGGACCATCCAGAACGACATCCTCAAGGAGTTCATGGTCCGCAACACCTACATCTACCCGCCCGAGCCGAGCATGCGGGTAATCGGCGACATCATCGAGTACACGGCGAAGAACATGCCGAAGTTCAACTCGATCTCGATCTCCGGCTACCACATGCAGGAGGCGGGCGCGAACCAGGCGCTGGAGCTGGCGTTCACGCTGGCCGACGGGCGAGAGTACGTCAAGACCGCGCTCGCCAAGGGCCTGGACGTGGACGAGTTCGCCGGCCGGCTGTCGTTCTTCTGGGCGATCGGGATGAACTTCTATCTCGAGGTCGCCAAGATGCGCGCCGCCCGCCTGCTGTGGTGGCGGATCATGAAGGAGTTCGGCCCGAAGAACCCGAAGAGCCTGATGCTGCGCACGCACTGCCAGACCTCCGGCTGGAGCCTGACCGAGCAGGACCCGTACAACAACGTCGTGCGCACGACGATCGAGGCGATGGCCGCGGTGTTCGGTGGCACGCAGAGCCTGCACACCAACGCGCTCGACGAGGCGATCGCGCTGCCCACCGAGTTCAGCGCGCGCATCGCGCGCAACACGCAGCTCATCATCCAGGAAGAGACGCACATCACCAGCGTCGTCGACCCCTGGGCCGGCAGCTTCATGATGGAGAAGCTGACGCAGGACATGGCCGACAAGGCCTGGTCGATCATCGGGGAGGTCGACGCGCTGGGCGGCATGACGCGCGCGGTCGACTCCGGCTGGGCCAAGCTGAAGATCGAGGCGAGCGCGGCCGAGAAGCAGGCGCGCATCGATTCGGGCCGCGACGTGATCGTCGGCGTCAACAAGTACAAGCTCGGAACCGAGGACGCGATCGACATCCGCGACATCGACAACCACGCGGTGCGGGAGAACCAGGTCGCGCGGCTGAAGAGCGTGCGTGCTTCGCGCGACGGCGCCGCGGTGCAGGCGGCGCTCGAGGCGCTGACCGCCGCCGCGCAAAGTGGCCAGGGCAACCTGCTCGACCTGTCGATCCGCGCGGTGCGCCATCGCGCCACCGTGGGCGAGATCAGCGACGCGCTGGAGAAGGTTTGGGGCCGCCACCGCGCCGACACGCAGAAGGTGACCGGCGTCTACGCCGCCGCCTACGACAGCGCCGAAGGCTGGGACAAGCTGAAGACCGAGATCGCCACCTTCGCCGACGACCACGGCCGCCGGCCGCGGGTGATGATCGCCAAGCTCGGCCAGGACGGCCACGACCGCGGCGCCAAGGTCGTCGCCACCGCGTTCGCCGACCTCGGTTTCGACGTCGACATGGGCCCGCTGTTCCAGACTGCCGAGGAATGCGCGCGCCAGGCGATCGAGAACGACGTGCATGCGGTCGGCGTGTCCACGCTCGCCGCCGGCCACAAGACGCTGGTGCCGGCGATCATCGAATCGCTGAAGCAGCAGGGCGCCGACGACATCATCGTGTTCGTCGGCGGCGTGATCCCGCGGCAGGACTACGGCTTCCTCTACGACGCCGGCGTCAAGGGCATCTACGGCCCGGGCACGCCGATCCCGGCGAGCGCGAAGGACGTGCTGGAGCAGATCCGCAAGGCGCAAGGACTGTGAGCGCGCCGGGCCGCTCCCAAGCGCTCATCCCGGAGCGCGCAGCGCGGAGGGTAGTCCAGTGAGCGCCCCCAGGTCCGGGCTGCGCCCGACACTCCCCCCGTGGGGGTCAAGGAAACTTGGGGCGGCCCGGCGTTTCCTTGCGATGCCCGGCACGGTTGCTATCCTCGCCGGCCAGCGTTCACCCCGCCTGCGCGGCCTTCGCGGCCCCGGCCTCCTCGCGGCCGGCGTCGCCCTGCGCGCGGGCGCCGGGGCTTTCCGCCCCGCGCTCGTCGAGGACACCACGATGGCCGAATCACCGCCCGCCCTGCGCCTCGAACCCGCCACCGAAGGGGATTTCGAGGCGCTGCTGTCGCTGCGGCTGGCCGCGATGCGCGAGAGCCTGGAGGGCCTGGGCCGCTTCGACCCGCAACTTGCACGGGAACGCCTGTCGCGCGGGTTCCAGCCTCGCTACACGCGGCATGTGATGTCCGGCTCGGAGCTGGTCGGCTTCGTGGCCGTGGTGCCGGCGCCCGTCGGCGAGCGGCTGGTGCTCGACCACCTGTACATCCAGCCGCAGTCGCAGGGCCGCGGCATCGGCGCCTGGGTGCTGACCCAGGTGCTGGCCGAGGCCGACGCGCGCGGCCTCGCGATCGAGGTCACCGCGCTCAAGGGCAGCGGCGCCAACCGCTTCTACCAGCGCCACGGCTTCGAGCTGCGCGCCGAGACGCTGTGGGAGCTGAGCTACGTGCGCCCCGCGCGGCGCGCCGGCCCGGCCGCTTCCGACACGGTGCCGGGGGTGACGCGTGGGTGAGGCGGTCAGCGAAGGCGTCGACGAGGCCGTGCGCACCACGGTCCGCGAAGGGGCGGGTGCGCCCGCGGGCGAGGG
The DNA here is from genome assembly GCA_044223035.1 of Piscinibacter sp. Taxonomy (GTDB): domain Bacteria; phylum Pseudomonadota; class Gammaproteobacteria; order Burkholderiales; family Burkholderiaceae_C; genus JBGAMJ01. Next base: position 2,498 of record JBGAMJ010000005.1, on the reverse strand, counting down.
CGAGGGCACGGGCGAGGGCAAAGGCGCGGGCGCCGGCGCGGTGTCCAGCGTGCCCGCCGGCGCGCCTGCCGCGCTGCCGCCGCCCGACCAGGCCTTGCTCGACGCGATCACCGGCGGCGCCGGCGCGTCGCAGCGGCGCGCGATCGCCAAGGCCGTCACGCTGCTCGAATCGACCCGGCCCGACCATCGCGCCCGTGCCGACGCACTGTTGAACGCGCTGCTGCCGCGCACCGGCGGCGCGCTGCGCCTGGGCATCTCCGGCGTGCCCGGCGTCGGCAAGTCCACCTTCATCGAGGCCTTCGGCCTGGCGCTGATCGCCGAGGGCCACCGCGTCGCGGTGCTGGCCGTGGACCCGTCGTCGGGCGTGTCCGGCGGCTCGATCCTCGGCGACAAGACGCGCATGGAGCGGCTGTCGGTCGAGCCCGCCGCCTACATCCGGCCGAGCCCGGCCTCGGGCACGCTCGGCGGCGTGGCCGAGAAGACGCGCGAGGCGATGCTGGTGTTCGAGGCGGCCGGCTACGACGTCGTGATCGTAGAGACCGTCGGCGTCGGCCAGAGCGAGACCGCCGTCGCCGGCATGACCGACCTGTTCGTTCTGCTGCAGCTTCCCAACGCCGGCGACGACCTGCAGGCGATCAAGAAGGGCGTGATGGAGCTGGCCGACCTGGTCGTGATCAACAAGGCCGACCTCGACGCCGACGCCGCCACGCGCGCCGAAGCGCAGATCACCAGCGCGCTGCGGCTGTTCAGCTTCCACGGCCGGCCGGAGCAGTCGCCGGCGCGCGTGATGCAGCTCAGCGCCCTGAAAGGCCAGGGCATCGACGCCTTCTGGCGCCAGGTGCAGGCCTTCGCCGGGCACGCGCGCGCCAGCGGCGCCTTCGACGCGCGGCGCCGCAGCCAGTCGCTGGCATGGATGTGGGACCTGGTGCACGCGCGCCTGCAGGCCGACTTCCGCCACGACGCGGCGGTGCGCGAGCTGCTGCCGGCCACGCTCGACGACGTGGCGGCCGCGCGCGTCGCGCCGTCCGCCGCCGCGCGCGCGCTGCTCGATCGCTATCACCGGTCCTTCCGCGGCGGGACCTAGACGACCCCGAGCCGACATCCAGACCGTTGCCCACGCAGATTTCCAGACGCGACCCCGACGACACCTAGAACAGAAGGAGCCCTCCCACCATGCACGACATCATCGAACAGCTCGAGGCCAAGCGCGCCCGGGCGCGCCTCGGCGGCGGCGAGAAGCGGATCGCCGCCCAGCACGGCAAGGGCAAGCTCAGCGCGCGAGAACGCATCGAGCTGCTGCTCGACGAGGGCACGTTCGAGGAATGGGACATGTTCGTCGAGCACCGCTGCCACGACTTCGGGATGCAGGACAACAAGATCCCCGGCGACGGCGTGGTCACCGGCTACGGGATGATCAACGGCCGGCTGGTGTTCGTGTTCAGCCAGGACTTCACCGTCTTCGGCGGCGCGCTCAGCGAGGCCCATGCCGAGAAGATCTGCAAGGTGATGGACCAGGCCATGAAGGTCGGCGCGCCGGTGATCGGCCTCAACGACTCGGGCGGCGCGCGCATCCAGGAGGGCGTGGCCTCGCTCGGTGGTTATGCCGAGGTGTTCCAGCGCAACGTGATGGCCAGCGGCGTGATCCCGCAGATCAGCCTGATCATGGGTCCCTGCGCCGGTGGTGCGGTGTATTCGCCGGCGATGACCGACTTCATCTTCATGGTCAAGGACTCGAGCTACATGTTCGTCACCGGCCCCGAGGTGGTGAAGACGGTGACGCACGAGGAGGTCACGGCCGAGGAGCTCGGCGGCGCCACCACGCATGCCGGCAAGAGCGGCGTGGCCGACCTGGCGTTCGAGAACGACGTCGAGGCGCTGCTGATGCTGCGCCGGTTCTACAACTACCTGCCGCTCAACAACAAGGAGCCGCCGCCGGTGCGCAAGAGCGGCGACGCACCCGACCGGCTCGACATGAGCCTCGACACGCTGGTGCCCGACAACCCGAACAAGCCCTACGACATCAAGGAACTGATCTACAAGGTCGTCGACGACGGCGACTTCTTCGAGCTGCAGCGCGAGCACGCGAAGAACATCGTCATCGGCTTCGGCCGGCTCGACGGGCAGAGCGTGGGCATCGTCGCCAACAACCCGATGGTGCTGGCCGGCTGCCTCGACATCAAGAGCAGCATCAAGGCGGCGCGCTTCGTGCGCTTCTGCGACGCGTTCAACATCCCGGTGGTCACCTTCGTCGACGTGCCCGGCTTCATGCCCGGCACCGCGCAGGAGTACGGTGGCATCATCAAGCACGGCGCCAAGCTCTTGTACGCGTATGCCGAGTGCACGGTGCCCAAGGTGACGGTGATCACGCGCAAGGCCTATGGCGGCGCCTACGACGTGATGAGCTCCAAGCACCTGCGCGGCGACGTCAACTTCGCCTGGCCCAATGCCGAGATCGCGGTGATGGGCGCCAAGGGCGCGGTGGAGATCATCTTCCGCGA
>JBGAMJ010000147.1:0-14010 GCA_044223035.1 Piscinibacter sp. | reverse complement strand
ATCCCCCTGCGAAGCGGAAGCACGATGAAGAGCCTGCTCGTACACCTCGACGCCTCGCCCCGCTCCGCCGTGCGGCTCGCGCTGGCCCAGCGGCTCGCGCGCCGCCACCGCGCGGAGCTGACGGCGCTGTATGCGGTGGAATCGGCGCTGCTGGCCGCCCCGCTGTCGGCCGTGGAAGGCCTCGGCGTCGCCGCCGAGGTGCTCGCCGACCTGGACCGGGTGCAGCGCGAACGCGCCCGCGCGGTGTTCGACCAGGCCGGCGGCGATGCCGCGATGCGCTGGGTGGATGCCGGCGATGCGCCCTACCCGGCCCTGCTGCGGCACGCGCTGACCAGCGACCTGCTGGTGCTCGGCCAGCATGACGCCGACGACACGCTGACCGGCGAACTGCCGCCCGAGCTGGTGCCGGCGTTGATCGTCGACAGCGGCAAGCCGGCGCTGGTGATTCCCTGCGTCGGCAACCTGGCCGGCGTCATGGGCGCCGACAACGCCGGAAGCTTCGACGCGGTCCCGCGCGACGTGCTCGTCGCCTGGAAGCCGACGCGCGAGGCGGCGCGCGCCGTCGCCGCGGCGATGCCATGGCTGCGCCAGGCGGCTCGGGTGCACGTGGCGATCCAGCCCGAATTCGACGACGGGCTGGTCGCGCTCGATCCGGCACTCGAGCGCTGGCTGCAGGTGCACGACGTCGCGGCGCCGGTGCTGTGCCACCGGCTGGGGCCGGGCGACGCGGGCGAGGGCCTGCTCTCGCTGGCCGCCGACATCGGCGCCGGCCTGCTGGTGATGGGCTGCTACGGCCACGCCCGTGCCCGCGAATGGGTGCTGGGCGGCGCGTCGCGCAGCGTGCTGCGGGCGATGACCTTGCCGGTGCTGATGGTGCATTGACCTGGCGCGCGGGGGGCGACCCGCGCAGATCGCCGCCAGCGGATACCGCCCGCAGGTGCCGCCCGCAGATGCCGCCCGCAGATTCCGCCCGCAGATTCCGCCCGCAGGTGCCGCCCGCCGCGGCCGGACGCCTTCGCCGGCCCGGACCGGGCACCGCCTCAGGCCGGGGTGGCGGCCCGTTCCCCTTCGGCCCGCGCCTCGTCCTTCAACTGCCGCCGCAGCACCTTGCCGATCGGCGTGCGCGGCAGCGCGTCGCGGAACACGATGCGGCGCGGCCGCTTGTACGGTGCGAGGTGCTGCTCGCAAAAGCGCCGCACCGCCGCCTCCGTCAGCGCGGGGTCGCGGCGCACGACGAACAGCACCAGCGCCTCGCCGCTGTGCGCGTCCGGCACGCCGACCGCGGCGACATCCTCGACGCCCGGCATCAGGCGCATCGCGTCGTCGATCTCCTGCGGATAGGCCTTCATGCCGGAGATGACGACGATGTCCTTGCGGCGGTCGATGAACTCCACCAGGCCACCGGGGCCGAAGCGGCCGATGTCGCCCGTGCGCAGCCAGCCGTCCGCGGTGAAGGCGAGCGCGGTCTCGTCGGGGCGGTTCCAGTAGCCGCGCATCACCTGCGGGCCCTTGACCGCGATCTCGCCGGCCTCGCCCGGCGGCAGCGGCCGCCCCTCGTCGTCGAGGATCGCCACCCGTGTCGACGGCACCGGCAGGCCGAGCCGGCCGCTGCACGTCTTCGCGTCGACGCGGTTGGCGCAGACGATCGGCGATGTCTCCGACAGCCCGTAGCCTTCGATCAGCGGCCGCCCCAGCGCGCGCTGCCAGCGCTCGGACACGGCCGGCCGCAGCGCCATGCCGCCGGCCACCGACATCTTCACCCGGCCGTGCCGCAGCGCGGCGACGGCATCGAAGCCCGGCGCCTTCAGCAGCGCGTCGAACAGCGTGTCGACACCGGTGATCACGCTGAACGGCGTGCGCCGCAGCTCGGCGACGAAGCGCCGCAGGTCGCGCGGGTCGGGGATCAGCACGTTGTGCCCACCCAGCCGGAGGAACACGAGCAGGTTGGCCGTCAGCGCGAACACGTGGTACAGCGGCAGCGCGGTGACGACGGTTTCCGCGCCCTCCTCCAGCATGCCGGCCGTCCAGGCGATCACCTGCTCGACGTTGGCGACCAGGTTGCCGTGCGTCAGCACCGCGCCCTTCGGGCGCCCGGTGGTGCCTCCGGTGTACTGGATGAAGGCGACGTCGCCCTCGCCCAGGTCCGGCAGCGCCAGCGCGTGCATGCCGCCTTCGGCCAGCGCGTCGCGCAGCGGCCAGGCGCCGTCCAGCGTGTACGGCGGCACCGCATGCCGGATCCGCCGCACCGCGAAATTGACGAGCCAGCGCTTGCGCGCCGGAAACAGGTCACCGATCTGCGTGACGACCACGCCGACCGTGCGCTCCAGCGGCGTGCCGGCCAGCGCCTGCTGCACGGTGTGCGCGAAGTTCTCCAGCACCACGATCACGCGGGCGCCCGAATCCTGCAGTTGGTGGCGCAGTTCGTCGGCGGTGTAGAGCGGGTTGACGTTGACGACCGTCATGCCGGCGCGCAGCGCGCCGATCACGACGACCGGGGACTGCAGGCTGTTCGGCAGCATCACCGCCACCCGGTCGCCGCGGGCGAGGCCGGGGCCGGGGCCTGTGCTGGCGCCCGTGCTGGCACCGATACCGTGCTGCAGCCAGGCACCGAAGTCGCGGCTGTGGCGCTCCAGCTCCGCGTAGGTCAGCGTGACGCCCAGGCTGGTCAGCGCCGGCCGGCCGGCGAAGCGTGCGAAGCTCGCGTCGAACATCCGGTCGAGCGAACCGGTGCGGCGCCAGTCGACGTCGGCCGGCACGCCCGGCGGATAGAAGGCCAGCCATGGTCGGGCCGGGTCGGGGGATGCGGTGGTGTGGTTCATGTCGCGGCTCCGGTGGCTTCCGGTGCAGGCCAGTACAGACCAGTGTGGGCCGACGGACGCTGCGCGGCCTTGCTCCAGCGCAAGCGCGGAACCTCGGGGCGGCGGCCGGACGGGACCGGCGCGGTCGGGTGCGTCGCCACAAGAGGGTGAGAGTCAATCCGGCGTGGACCGGGCCGCGGGAAGCCGTCGATAGAATCCGCCCGCGCTGCCTTCGCAGCCGAAGCAGTTGCCATGTCCGATGCCCTGTCCACCCTTCGACCGGTCTCCGAGGCGCTGGACCGCCTGGGCATCGCGATGTGCGTCTTCGACGACGCCGACTGCACGCTGCTCTGGAACCGGACCTTCCTGAGTTTCTTCCCCGAGCACGCCGGGCACGTCCACGCGGGGGAGCACTACCGCGAGAACCTGCGGCGCTTCTACCGCTCGCGGCTCGCCGACGAAGAACTGCCGTCGATCGACCGCTACATCGAGGAAGGCGTGGAGCGGCACCGGACGCAGCAGGCCGCGTATGCGTTCGAGCACCGCGGGCTGCGGCTGTGGGTCACCTGCCTGGCGCTGCCGGGCGCCGGGCGCGTGCGGATCTGGAAGGCCGAAACCATCCGCCCGGACGACGCGGCCGCCGCCGATCCGCAGACACCCGGCGCCGCGGCGATCTGGCCGGCCGACCGCCCCGAACTGTTCGAGCATGTCGCCGATGGCGTGATGGTCGCGAACGTCGACGATCGCATCGTCTGGGTCAACGACGCCTTCGTCGTGCTGTACGGCCTGCCCGACCGGTCGTCGGCCACCGGCCTCGATTTCGCCGCGGTGTACCGGCTCGTGTGGCAGGGGCAGGCCGGCACCGAAGACGCGCGCTGCACCGAGGGCCTGTCGATCCTGGCGGAGAACCTGCGATTCGCCGGTGCGCCCTTCGAGGTGCCCCTGCCGGGTGAGCGCTGGAGCCGGGTGATCGAGAAGCGCGGCAGCGACGGAAAGCGCTACTTCATCCACGTCGACATCAGCGTGCTCAAGCGCCAGCAGCGGCAGCTGGTGCTGGCGGAGCAGCGGGCGCGGCAGAGCGAGGCGCTGCTGCGCGACAAGTCGAACCTGCTGGAAGCCACGCTCGAGCACATGGAGCAGGGCGTGATGATGGTCAACGCCGGGCAGGTGGTCGAGGTGTGCAACCGGCGGGCGATGGAACTGCTGGACCTGCCGGCGGAGCTGATGCGTTCCCGGCCCTCTTTCGAGCAGGTGCTGGCCTGGCAGTGGGCCCACGACGAATTCGCCCGCACCCCGCCGGACATCCTGGCCTTCGTGCGGGCCGGCGGGATCCGCGATCGCGCGCACAGCTACGACCGCACGCGGCCGGACGGGCGCGTGCTCGAGATCCAGAGCGTGCCGATCGCCGGCGGCGGCGTGCTGCGCACCTACACCGACATCACCGAGCGCAAGCGCGCCGAAGAGCGGATCCGCCACGTGGCGCGGCACGACGGGCTCACCTCGCTGGTCAACCGCGAGGTGTTCCTGGAGCACCTGGCCAGTGCCGCCCGCAACGTGTCCCGGGCGGCGGACGGGTTCGCGGTGCATTTCATCGACCTGGACGGCTTCAAGCCGATCAACGACCGCTACGGGCACGTCGTCGGCGACAAGGCGCTGGCGCGGGTGGCGGGCCGCCTGCGTGCGATCGCCCGCGAGGCCGACGTGGTGGCCCGCATGGGCGGCGACGAGTTTGCGATCCTGCAGCACCGTGTCGAGCGGGCCGACAGCGCGCTCAGCCTCGCCTACCGGCTGCTCGACGGGGTGCGCCAGGCGATGGACATCGAGTCGCACAGCCTGCACGTTGGTGCGTCGATCGGCATCGCGCTGTGCTTCGCCGCCGGCGACCCGGACACGCTGCTGCGCAATGCCGACCACGCGATGTACGCCGCCAAGTCGGCCGGGCGGAACCAGGTGCGGCTGCACGACCACGACGAGATCCGGCCGCTGGAACAGCGCTAGCGGGCGCGGCGGGCGGCGGGTGCCGGGCGCCGGGCGCCGGGCGCTATTGCCGTGGCCATGGCCATGGCCGTGAACGACCATCCGAATCGGCAGGCCCACCACGGTAGCGCTAACCAGCGCATAAGATCGCCGGATGGAACCAGACACCGCCCCCGCCACCGCCGCCCCCACCAAGCGCACCCGCCGCGGCAGCGGCGCGGTGACGCTGCACGACGTGGCGCGGCTCGCCGACGTCGCGCCGATCACCGCCTCACGCGCTTTGAACACGCCCGACCGCGTGTCGCCGGAGGTCCTGCAGAAGGTCACCGATGCCGTCCGCCGCACCGGCTACGTGCCCAATCGCCTGGCGGGCGGGCTCGCGTCCTCGCGCAGCCGGCTCGTCGCCGTCGTGGTGCCGACCATCGCCGGGCCGGTGTTCCTGCAGACCATCCAGTCGCTGACCGAGGCGCTGGCCGAGCGCGGCTACCAGGTGATGCTGGGCCAGAGCGGCTATGTCGACTCGCGGGAGGACGCGCTGCTGGAGGCGATCATCGGCCGCCGGCCGGACGGCATCGTGCTGACCGGGATCATGCATTCGGCCGACGGCCGCCGGCGCCTGATGGCCGCCGGCATTCCGGTGGTCGAGACCTGGGACCTGACGCCCACGCCGATCGACATGCTGGTGGGTTTCTCGCATGTCGACGTGGGCCGCGAGGTGGTCGCCTTCCTGCACCGCAAGGGGCGCCGCCGGCTGGCCGTCGTGGCCGGCGACGACGAGCGCTCGCGGCGGCGCTACGGCGCCTTCCGCGACGCGGCGCGGGCGCTGGGGCTGCCCGAGGTGCAGCAGGTGATCGTCCCCGCGCCGACCACGCTGCGGAGCGGGCGCGGCGCGCTCGCCGAACTGCTGGGGCGCCCGGGCGGTGTGGACGCCGTCTTCTGCAGTTCGGACCTGCTGGCGCTGGGCGTGCTGACCGAGGCCCGGTCGCGCGGCATCGCGGTGCCGGGCGAGCTGGGCGTGGTGGGCTTCGGCGACCTCGAATTCGCCGCCGACCTCGATCCGGCACTGACCTCCGTGCACATCGACGGCGCCTCGATCGGCCGGCAGGCGGCCCGATTCATCGTCGATCGTGCCGAGGGGCGCGAGGCCGATCCGCGCGTCGTCGACATCGGCTTCTCGATCGTCGACCGCGGCAGCGTCTGATTCGGGCAAACCCCTAGATCCCGGTTCTTGATGTGCCGATGAGGTAGCGCTACCATTCATTCCGTTGATGGTAGCGCTACCCTTCGTGTACCCAACGACATTCGTTCAACCTCCCAGGATCGAGACATGACCCCTGCTCCACGCCTCCAGGCTCCGACGTCCACCCGCCGCCGCTCGTTGTCGCTGACGGCCCTCGCCGCCCTGGCCCTCGGGCTGTCCATCGCCACCGGCGCCCAGGCCGAGACCTGGCCGACCAAGCCGGTGACGCTGGTGGTGCCGTTCCCGCCGGGCGGCTCGACCGATTCGATCGCGCGCGCGATCGGCCCGTCGCTGACCAAGACCTTCAGCCAGACCTTCATCGTCGACAACAAGGCCGGCGCCACCGGCACCATCGGCGCGGCCTTCGTCAAGCGGGCGCAGGCGGACGGCTACACCTTCCTCGTCACCTCGCTCGGCCCGCTGGTCATCGCGCCGCACCTGATCAAGGGCATGCAGTACGACGCGCTGAAGGACTTCGACCTGATCACCGTGGCGGTGCAGGCACCCAACGTGCTGGTGGTGCCGGCCGCGTCGCCGCACAAGACGCTGGCCGACGTGGTCGCGTTCGAGAAGGCCCACCCCGAGAAGATGAGCTTCGCGTCGTCGGGCAACGGCTCCAGCGACCACCTGACGGCCGAGCTGTTCTGGCTGGAGAGCGGCACCAGCGGCCTGCACATTCCCTACAAGGGCGGCGGCCCGGCGATCTCCGACCTGCTCGGCGGCCAGGTGGACGCGTCGTTCCAGAACGTCAATGCGGTGCTGCAGCACATCAAGTCGGGCAAGCTGCGGGCGCTGGCCGTCACCGGCGCGAAACGCTCGCCCGCCCTGCCCGACGTGCCGACGATGGCCGAAGCCGGCGTGAAGAACGTGGACGTGTACTCGTGGCAAGGCGTCGCCGCGCCGAAGGGCCTGCCGGCCGACGTGCGCGACAGGTTCCATGCGGCCGTCGTCGCCGCGCTCAATGACGCGCAGACGAAGCAGCAACTGACCGCCGTCGGCCTGGAGGTCGTCGCCAACACGCCGGCGCAGTTCAGCGCCTTCCAGCAGCAGGAGTTTGCCCGCTGGAAGAAGGTGATCGAGGTCCGCAAGATCACCGCCGATTGAGCCGCCCGGCCGGCGGGAAAGCGAACGATCATCCCGACCCGCGCCGAACAACGCCCGACGCACATCGCCCGTCGCACATCGCCCGCTGACCCGCGCCCGCCGCACAACGCCCGCTGCCCCGCGCCCGGGCCCGACCCGAGAACTCCCATGACCACCGCCTCCACCCCCCTGATCACCGCCCTGCGCGTCATCCCGGTCGCCGGGCGAGACAGCATGCTGCTCAACCTGAGCGGCGCCCACGGCCCGTTCTTCACCCGCAACCTGCTGATCCTGACCGACAGCGCCGGCCGCACCGGCGTCGGCGAGGTGCCGGGCGGCGAGAAGATCCGGCAGACGCTGGAAGACGCGCGCGAGCTGATCGTCGGCCAGCCGCTGGGCTCGCAGCAGCGCCTGCTGCAGCAGGTGCAGAAGCAGTTCGCCGACCGCGACAGCGGTGGCCGCGGCCTTCAGACCTTCGACCTGCGCACCACGATCCACGCGGTGACGGCGATCGAATCGGCACTGCTGGACCTGCTCGGCCAGCACCTGGACGTGCCGGTGGCCGCGCTGCTCGGCGAAGGCCAGCAGCGCGACGCGGTCGAGATGCTGGGCTACCTCTTCTACGTCGGCGACAAGGCCCGGACCGACCTGCCCTACGCCAGCGAGCCGGACGCCGCCGACGCCTGGCTGCGCCTGCGCCACGAGAAGGCGATGACGCCCGAGGCGGTGGTGCGGCTGGCCGAGGCCGCCTACGAGCGCTACGGCTTCAACGACTTCAAGCTCAAGGGCGGCGCGCTGCGCGGCGACGAGGAGGTCGAGGCGATCGTGGCGCTGCACGAGCGCTTCCCGAAGGCGCGCGTCACGCTCGACCCGAACGGCGGCTGGCTGCTGAAGGACGCGATCCGCCTGATGCGCGACATGCGCGGCGTCGTCGCGTACGCCGAAGACCCGTGCGGCGCCGAGGACGGCTTCTCCGGCCGCGAGGTGATGGCCGAGTTCCGCCGCGCCACCGGCCTGCCGACGGCGACCAACATGATCGCCACCGACTGGCGCCAACTGAGCCACGCGCTGGCGCTGCAATCGGTCGACATCCCGCTGGCCGACCCGCACTTCTGGACCATGGCCGGCTCGGTGCGCGTGGCCCAGACCTGCCGCGACTGGGGCCTGACCTGGGGTTCGCATTCCAACAACCACTTCGACGTGTCGCTGGCGATGTTCACGCACGTCGGTGCCGCCGCGCCGGGCCGCGTGACGGCGATCGACACGCACTGGATCTGGCAGGACGGCCAGCGCCTGACGAAGGAGCCGCTGCAGATCCGCGGCGGCCTGGTCGAGGTGCCGAAGAAGCCGGGCCTGGGCGTGGAACTCGACATGGTCGAGGTCGAGAAGGCGCACCAGCTCTACCTGCAGCACGGTCTGGGCGCGCGCGACGACTCGATGGCGATGCAATACCTCGTGCCGGGCTGGAAGTTCGACCCGAAGCGGCCGGCGCTCGACCGCTGACGCGGCCGGTACGCCGGGGGAGGTCGGTGGAATCCCGACAAGAACAGCGAGTTGCTGGCGGAGCGCGGTGTGTCGTTCGAGCAGGTCGTGGTCGCCATCGAAGGCGGTGGCCTGCTGGACATCCTGGCGCACCCGAACACGCGGAAGTACCCCAACCAGCGGCTGCTGGTCGTTGCCTGGGATGGCTACGCCTACCTGGTGCCTTACGTCGAAGAGACTGAGTACTACTTTCTCAAGACGGTCATCCCCAGCCGGAAGGCAACTCGCAACTACCTCGAGACCGGAGATCCAGATGACGCTGCCTGATCCCTTTGAGACCGAGATCATCAAGGCCTTCGAATCCGGCACGCTGAAGTCCGTGGCATCGAAGGCCGAGCTCGATCGCTTCAAGGCGGCCGCTCGAGCGACAGCCATCAAGGATCGCCGGGTCAACATCCGGCTGTCTGCCGGCGACCTGCAGGACATTCAGGTCCGGGCGCTCGCGGAAGGCATGCCGTACCAGACGCTGATTGCCAGCATCCTTCACAAGTACGTGACGGGTCGGCTCGAGGAGCGCGAGCCCGGTAACCCGCCATCGGCGCCGAAGTCCAAGACTTCCGGTCGCCGATCGACGCGCAGCGACACGCGACCGGGCTAGGACTCCGTGCCCGCCCGCCCCGGCCGGGCGGCGGCCACGAAGGCCGCCCTGCCCGCGGCCGTGCGTTCGAACTGGCGCGCGATGTTGCCGCAGACCAGGTCGCACAGCGCGTAGATGGACGGATCGGCGATGCTGTAGATCGCGCTGTTGCCGCGGCTCTCGCGCGCGACGAAGCCGCGCTGCGTCAGCAGCGCCAGGTGGCGCGAGATGTTGGCTGCGCTGTAGCCGCAGAGCTGCGCCAGCTCGCCCACGCTGCGCTCGCCCTGGCGCAGCAGGTTGAGGATCTGCAGGCGCGTCGGTTCGGACAGCGCCTGGAAGTACGCCGCCACCTGGGCGAGCGCTTCGTCGGGGAGGCCTTCCATGCAGGGACCGATCGGAGGTTGAACTGGCGCCATGATGCCTCGAAGCGCTTTGCTGCGCTCGTCCTTGCGCAATATCTTACTTGACTATTTAACTACTTGCGCAAATACTAGTGCCCATCGTTGTTCGACCCGAGCCCGGGTCGCTCCAGGAAGGCACCGCATGCTCCCGACTCCGTCCCGCCCGACGTTCCGCACGACGCTGACCGTCGCCGCCGGTTTCGTCATCGCTCTGGCCGGGCCGGCGGCGATGTCGGGGGAGGCAGCGGCCACGGCATCGGCGGGGACCTTGCCGGCGACGCCCGCCCGGGCCGACACCGCGGCGGCGACGTCGGCCTTCGACGGTGTCGTCGAAGCCGTGCGGCAGACGGTCGTCGCCGCGCAGGTGTCGGGCGCCGTGATCCAGCTCGATGTGAAGGCCGGTGACCGCGTCGCCGCCGGGCAGGTGCTGCTCCGGCTGGATGCGCGTGCGGCCGAGCAGACCGCCGCTGCCGGCGAGGCGCAGGTGCAGGCCGCGCGCGCCTCGCTGGACGTGGCGAGCCGCGACTTCGAGCGCCAGAAGCAGCTGTTCCAGAAGAACTACATCAGCCGCGCGGCGCTGGATCGTGCGGAATCCGATTTCAAGTCGACGCAGGCGCAGGTGAACGCCCAGTTGGCGCAGTCCGGCGCGGCGCGCACGCAAAGCGGCTTCTATGTCGTCCGCGCGCCGTTTGCCGGCGTGGTGTCCGAGGTGCCGGTGTCGTTGGGCGACATGGCAATGCCAGGCCGCCCGTTGCTGACGCTGTACGACCCCGCGGCGCTGCGTGTCACTGCCGCGGTGCCGCAGACCGTCGCCGCCGGGCTGGCCGCGGGCGCGCTGCCGAAGGTCGAGATCCCGGGGCTGCCGGCCGCCGGCCGATGGGTGACGCCGGCGCGGCTGCAGGTGCTGCCGACCATCGACCCGGGCACCCACACGAACCAGCTCCGCGCCGACCTGCCGGCCGGCACCGCCGGTGCCGTGCCGGGCCAGTTTGCCCGGCTGTGGCTGCCGCTGGCGGACGCGGGCGCTGCGCCTGGGGCGCTGCCGGCGTCCGTCTCGGTGCCGCGGCAGGCCATCGTCCGCCGGGCCGAGATGACCGGCCTCTACGTGCTGGATCCGGCCGGCCGGCCGGTGCTGCGCCAGGTGCGCCTGGGCCGGGCCGACGGCGACCGCGTCGACGTGCTGTCGGGGCTCGCCGCCGGCGAACGCGTGGTCACCGACCCGCAGGCCGCCGCCCGTGCGCGCTGAATCCGGCCCGGGACCCGCCATGACCCCCGATCGCAGCAACCCGCCACTCGGCATCGCCGGCCGCATCGCCGCCTTCTTCCAGCGCGCGCAGATCACGCCGCTGCTGGCACTGGTGGCGCTGCTGCTGGGGATCTTCGCGGTGATCGTGACGCCGCGCGAGGAAGAGCCGCAGATCAACGTCACGATGGCCAACGTGCTGATCCCCTTCCCCGGCGCGGCCGTGCGCGACGTGGAGCAGATGGTGGCCGGCCCGGCCGAGCAGGTGCTGGCGCAGATCTCGGGCGTGGAACACGTGATGTCGGTGTCGCGCCCGGGCGGGGCCATCGTGACGGTGCAGTTCAAGGTGGGCGTGCCGCGCACCGAGGCGCTGGTGCGGCTGTACGACACGGTGAATTCGAACGCCGACTGGCTGCCCAAGGGGCTGGGCGTGCTGGACCCGATCATCAAGCCCAAGGGCATCGACGACGTGCCGATCGTCACGCTGACGCTCTACAGCCGGAACGCGGCCACCGGGCCGTACGACCTGGAGCGCGTGGCGCACAGCATCGAGGCGGACCTGAAGCGCGTGCCCGGCACGCGCGAAGTCACGACCGTCGGCGGCCCGGGCCGCGCGGTGAACGTCGAGATCGACCCGGCGCGCCTGGCCGGGGCCGGCGTGACGGTGTCCGACCTGCGGCAGGCGCTGCTGTCGGCCAACCTCGGCCTGCCGGTCGGCGAGCTGATCGCCGGCAACCGCTCGCTGGCCGTCGAATCGGGCCTGTTCCTGCGCGACGCGGGCGAGGTCGGTGACCTGGTGGTGAGCGTGCAGGCGGGCAAGCCGGTGTTCCTGCGCGACGTGGCCGGCGTGCGCGACGGCCCGCCGCCGCCGAGCCGCTACGTCTGGCACGGCGTGGCCGGGCGGGACGGCGCGGCGCCGGCGGAGTACCCGGCCGTCACCGTGTCGGTGACGAAGAAGCCGGGCGAGAACGCGATCGACGTGGCGAACGCGGTGATGCAGCGGGTCGACGCGCTGCGCAACACCGTGATCCCTGGCGACGTGCAGGTGGCCGAGACGCGCAACTACGGCGCGTCGGCCAACGACAAGGCGCAAAAGCTGATCCAGAAGCTGCTGTTCGCCACCGCGTCGGTGGTCGCGCTGGTGTTCGTCGCGCTGGGCCGGCGCGAGGCGGCGATCGTCGGCAGCGCGGTGGTCCTGACGCTCACGGTGACGCTGTTCGCCTCCTGGGCCTGGGGCTTCACGCTGAACCGGGTCTCGCTGTTCGCGCTGATCTTCTCAATCGGCATCCTGGTCGACGATGCGATCGTGGTGGTCGAGAACATCCACCGCCACCAGGGCCTGCACCCGGGCCGCACGCTCGCGCAGATCATCCCGGGCGCGGTCGACGAGGTCGGCGGCCCGACGATCCTGGCGACGCTGACGGTGATCGCCGCGCTGCTGCCGATGGCCTTCGTGTCCGGCCTGATGGGCCCGTACATGAGCCCGATCCCGATCAACGCCAGCATGGGCATGCTGCTGTCGCTGGCGATCGCCTTCGTCGTCACGCCGTGGATGGCGCGGCTGTGGATGAAGGCGTCGCCGGCCGCTTCCGCGCCGGCGCAGTCGACGCCGGAGGCCGGCGCACCGCCGCACGCGGCGGCGCTGCACGGCCTGTCGGCGCGGATCGCGCCGGCCTTCGAGCGCATCTTCCGCCCCCTGCTCGACGAGCGGCGCGGCGCGCGCAACCGCGGCCTGCTGGGCCTGGGCATCGCGGCGCTGATCGCCGTCTCGCTGGCGCTGCCGGCCACCGGCCTGGTGCTGCTGAAGATGCTGCCGTTCGACAACAAGTCGGAGTTCCAGGTCATCGTCGACCTGCCCGCCGGCACGCCGCTGGAGCAGACGGCCGCCGTGCTGCACGAACTCGGCAACCACCTGCTGACGGTGCCCGAGGTGACCGACTATCAGGCCTACGCGGGGCTCGCCGCCCCGATCAACTTCAACGGCCTGGTGCGCCAGTACGACCTGCGCGCCGGCGGCGAGGTGGGCGACCTGCAGGTGAATCTCGTCGGCAAGCACGAGCGCAGCGCGCAGAGCCACGCCATCGCCACCCGCGTGCGGCCGGCGCTGCAGGCGATCGGCCGGCGCTTCGGCGCCAACGTCAAGGTGGTCGAGGTGCCGCCGGGCCCGCCGGTGCTGTCGCCGATCGTGGCCGAGATCTACGGCCCCGAGGCCGCCGGCCGGCAGCGGGTGGCGAAGGCCGTGCGCGCGGTGTTCGAGCAGACGCCCGGCGTCGTCGACGTGGACGACAGCAGCATCGCGGCCGCGCCGAAGACCGTGCTGATCGTCGACCGGCGCAAGGCCGCGATGCTGGGCGTGTCGCAGCAGGCCATCGTGACCACGCTGCGGGCGGGGCTCGCCGGCGAGGCCACCGCATACCTGCACGACGAGACCAAGTACCCCGCCGCCGCGGTGCTGCAACTGCCGCCCGAGCGCCAGGGCGACCTGAACGCGCTGCTGCAGCTCGCGGTGCGCGGCAGCGACGGCAGGCTGGTGCCGATCCGCGAACTGGTGACGCTCAGCGACAGCGTGCGCGAGCAGCCGCGGTACCACAAGGACCTGCTGCCGCTGAGCTTCGTCGTCGCCGACATGGCCGGCGCGCTCGACAGCCCGCTGTACGGCATGTTCTCGATGCGCGGCGAGATCGCGAAGATCGCCACGCCGGGCGGCGGCACGCTGCAGGAGACCTTCATCCGCCAGCCCGACGACCCCTGGCGCGACTACGCGCTCAAGTGGGACGGCGAGTCGCAGATCACCTACGAGACCTTCCGCGACATGGGCCTGGCCTACGGCGTCGGCCTGGTGCTGATCTACCTGCTGGTGGTGGCGCAGTTCGGTTCGTACCTGACGCCGCTGGTCATCATGGCGCCGATCCCGCTGACGATCATCGGCGTGATGCCCGGCCACGCGCTGCTGGGCGCGCAGTACACCGCCACCAGCATGATCGGGATGATCGCGCTGGCCGGCATCATCGTGCGCAACTCGATCCTGCTGGTGGACTTCATCCGGCTGGAGGTGGGGCGCGGCATGCCGCTGGAGCAGGCCGTGATGCACTCGGCCGCCACGCGCGCGCAGCCCATCGTGCTGACCGGCCTGGCCGCGATGCTGGGCG